>JAYVRP010000958.1:0-12097 GCA_043776215.1 Rhodoferax sp.
GCCAGGTCGTCGGGCCGAGGGTCTCCATAACGATTCACTCCCGACGCAGCCTTGCAGATTGCCTCAACAACCCGCGGCGAAGGCGGAAAGGGACACTCGTTGAGGTGCAGCAGCACCGGATCGCTGCTGGCGGAGTGCCGCGCGAGTGAGGCTGCGGTGGGAACGCCGGCAAAAGCAGAAAGCCCGCGCACCCGGGCGGAAAGGAAGCGCGGAACATCCATTGAAACCAACTCCTTGTTGACGCTTGAATTTGTCCGGTTCAGTATCGACGCCCCCATGCGGTGCGTCAAGAATCGCAAGCTTCGACTGGAGCACCGGTTCCATCTGGACCACGCAGGTGCACCGGTGGCCAGGAGCCATGCAACGTGGATGCGAAGCGGATTAGCGAAACGAGCCCCGCGGCAGCAGCAGCGCTTATGCCGCGTCCGTGCGGCGCTCTTCACCCGACAGCGGCGGCCCCATTGGCGAGCGACGCTGCGCTGCCCAGCGCCTGCACGTCGTATCACCAGGCCGACCAACCACCATAATGCCTGGCATGCAGCATCCCCATTTCACGGAACTCGCGGACAACACCGGAACACGAAAGTCTGCGTCGGAGCCGGGCAGCGCCACCCCACGACAGCGCAAGTACCGTCAGTTCATTGGCGGGCAGTGGTGCGACCCCGCAGGCGGCGAATGGTTCGACACCGTCAACCCGGCCAACGGCGAGGCCTGGGCATTGATCGCAATGGGCTCGGCGGTCGATGCCGACCACGCCGTGGCAGCGGCGCATGCAGCATTCGAGTCCATTTCTTGGGGCGCCCTGACGCCCACGGCGCGTGGTGAATTGCTGCGCCGTGTTGCCACCTACCTCGAAGGCCACATCGAGGAACTGGTCGCCATCGAGGCGCGCGACAACGGCAGGCGGCAAGTCGACCTGGTCCCGCAACTCCGCTACCTGCCCAAATACTTTCACTACTACGCGGGTCTGGCTGACAAGATCGAGGGCGCGGTGATACCCAACGACGTGCCGGGCGTGTTCAACTACACCCGCCACGAGCCACTGGGCGTCGTGGTGGCCATCACACCGTGGAACTCGCCCTTGATGCTGGCCGCCTGGAAACTCGCGCCGGCACTTGCCGCAGGCAACACCGTGGTGCTCAAGCCCTCCGAGCATGCTTCGGCGTCGACGCTGGAGTTTGCACGTCTGCTGGAACTGGCCGGGCTGCCGGCTGGCGTCGTCAATGTTGTCACCGGGTTTGGCGCTGACGTGGGAGCGGCCCTGGTGCGCCATCCGGATGTCGCCAAGGTCACCTTCACCGGGTCGGACGCCAGCGGCAAACATATTGCGTCAGCAGCCGCAGCCAGCCTGAAGCGCGTCACGCTGGAGCTCGGGGGCAAGTCGCCGCAGCTGGTGTTCGATGATGCCGACATCGATACGGCCGTGAACGGTGTGTTGTCAGGCATCTTCATGGGTTTGGGCCAGTCCTGTATCGCCGGTTCGCGCCTGCTGGTGCAGGATGCCATCCATGACCGCTTTGTGAAGCGCCTGGTCGAGGGCATGCAAGGCGTGCGCATCGGCGACCCGTTCGACCCTCGGACCCAGCTCGGTCCGGTGGCCAACCAGCCTCAATACGAAAAGATTCTGACCTTCATTGCCCAGGCGCACCGTGAAGGCGCCACCTGTGTGATGGGGGGGCAAGCTGTGCATCCGGCAGGCTGTGGCGCCGGTTGGTACCTCGAACCCACAATCTTCACCGGGGTGCGGCCCGACATGCAGTTGTACCGGGAGGAGGTTTTCGGCCCGGTGCTGGCCGTCACGCGTTTCCACGACGAAGCACAAGCCGTGCGCATGGCCAACGACACACGCTTCGGGCTCGCTGCCGGTGTATGGACACAGGACATGGCGCGCAGCGTCAGGCTCTCTGAGCGCATCGCAGCAGGCACGGTGTATGTGAACACCTACCGCAGTGTCAGCACGCTGTCGCCGGTGGGCGGTTACAAGCACAGCGGTTATGGTCGGGAGAACGGCATCGACGCAATCAAGGAGTTTCTCCAGGTCAAGAGTGTGTGGATGGGTCTGACACCGGTGCCGGACCCGTTTCCAAAGGACAAGGCATGACAGCAATGACCAACTCAGACAAGCCCGGCGTGGTCCGCGGCGCCGACATCATTGCGGCCATCAAACGCAGCGGCATTTCGACCATCGTCGCGCTGCCCGACATCGTCACCAGCGACCAGTTGTTATGGCCGATTTCGCGCGATCCCCAGCTACGCCTGATCCGGGTCTGCAAGGAAGACGAGGGGGTCTCGATCTGCTCCGGGCTGGGTTATGCCGGCGTCCCGTCCATGTTGCTGATGCAGCAGACCGGATTGATGGATTCGCTCAACTGCATCCGCGGTGTCGTCATGGAGTACGAGTTCGGCCTGTGCGCAATCGTCGGCCTGCAGGGCATGGAGCCGGACCGGGATCCACCCCAATCCGACAAGTACGGTGTGCGGGTTGTCGAGCCGGTGCTGGACGCCATGGGTATTGCCCATGCGCGGCTCACCCACCGCGGCGACGAAGCCGGCATCCCGGAGCAGTTCACGCGTGCCCGCAGCAGCAAGCGGCCATTCATCTTTCTTGTGACCCGCACACCGGAGTAAGCCATGATGCCTCGCGATGCATGCCTCAAGATCCTGGCACGCCACCACACCGACCAGATTGTCATTCCGGTCTACCAGGCCGCGTTCGAGTGGAGCGCCATCAAGCCGCAGGCCCTGACTTACCTGGGTGTCGGTGCGATGGGGCAGGCGTCATCCCACGGACTGGGCATGGCGCTGGGTCGACCGGACAAGCGATTCATCGTGATTGACGGGGACGGCAGCCTGTTGATGAACCTGGGCAGCCTGGTGACCATTGCTGAGGCCAATCCGCCAAATCTGGTGCATTTCGTCTGCCAGAACAATACCTACGAGGCCAACGGTGGGCATCCGATCCCCGGCGCGGACCGGGTCAGCTTTGCCGGGTTTGCCCGCGCCGCAGGCATCCGTGCGGTGCACGAATTCGATGACCTGGTGGATTTCGACCAGCGCATCGGCGCGGTGCTGACGCAGACGGGGCCGGTATTCGTCGTGCTGAAAGTCGTGGCGGGAGCGCACTATCCGCAGGACTGGTCGGTGATCCACAGCGGTGAACTGCGCGAGCAATTCGCCGCCGCACTGGCGCGCTCCTGATCAGCTGGCGCACGTGGCACGGCATACCGACCCGGGCCGCTGCGACGCCCGGGTCCAGCGCCGGCATCCACAACGAATCCGCGAGCAGCGGCTACAGGACCGCACTGGTTTCGGAGCCACGCGGCGCACGTACGGGCGGCAGGGGTAGGCCGGTCAGCCCGCTTGCAGTGCGTCGCTGCAACCCGAGCCTCACCGGCTGGCCCGCGCATAGCGACGTTCCATCCCGGCAAAGAGCCGGGACAGCGTGAAGCAGATGACGAAGTAGATCGCGCCGGCGAGCACGAACACCTCGAACACCCGCTGTGTCGTGACCTGCACATCCTGCGCCATGAAGGTCAGTTCCTGGATAGACACAAGCGACACCAGGGAAGAATCCTTGATCAACTGGATCAACTGCCCTGCCATGGGTGGCAACACATTGCGCATGGCCTGCGGCAGCACGACGAACCGCAGAACGTCAAGGCGCGACATACCGAGGCTGTCGCCCGCTTCGATCTGGGCCCGGGGCACCGACTGCAGCCCGGCCCGGACGATCTCTGTGACATAGGCGCCGGAAAAAACCGACAGGCAAATCAGGCCGAGCAGGAAGTTGTCGAGCAGGTTGGGGGTGCCGAACAGGACGTTGACCCACTGCTGCCAGGCCGGTGACAAGGTCATCACCCTGTCCCCGAGGGCCACCTTCGGCATGATCTGGCTGGCGATGAAAAAGACGAACACGAACACGAACACCACCGGCGGAATGTTGCGGATGAGCATGACATAGGTAGTGCCGATCAAGCGGAAGAAAAGCCGCTTGCTGGTGCGCGCCACACCCATGACGATGCCAATGATGCCCGCGAAAAGAATGCCCCAGAAAGCCAGTCTCAGCGTCGTCAACAGGCCGTGCACCAGCAGGTTGGGAACCCACTCGCGGGCCGTCTCGTCGTATCGATAAATGAAAGGCCAGACGCTGCCCCAGTTCCACTTATAGCTGAACACCGCGTCGGCGCGCCAAAGCAGGAAGCCGACAAACGCGGCCAGCACGAGGATCAAGGTGGTGTCGATCCAGTTCCAACGGGTGCGCTTGACGGGGTGTATGCGGCTCATGGCTGCGTCCTCAGGTTCGCGGGAGCGCCGTGACCCGGCACGGTGATGTGCATCATCGGGCGCATCGTGATGGCACCGGCGGCTCGGGCAAAAAGGCGCAGCATGCTTCAGGTCGTCTTGTAGCGGCGTTCCAGCCAGCCCACCATGAGTGACAGGGTGACCGTCATGACCAGGTACATCCCGGCGGCGGTGAGCCAGATCTCGAACGCCATGAACGTATCGGACACCACGGTTCGCGCCTGCGTCGTGAGATCGAAGACCGCGATCACGCTCACGATGGCCGAGTGCTTGACCAGGTTCACGAGGATTCCGCCCAATGGCGGCAGCATCAGCGGAACGGCCTGCGGCAGGATGATGTCGCGGTACATGTCGAACACCGAGAACCCCAGGCTTTGACTGGCCTCACGCTGCCCCTTTCGCACCGCCACGATCGCGCCCCGGATGATCTCGGCGGTGAATGCTCCTTCGTAAAACGCGAGGCACAGAATGCCCGCCCACTGCCTCGGTATTCCCAGCACGGCGGCGATGATGAAGTAGAAAATCAGCATCTGCACCAGGATCGGCGTATTGCGGATCACTTCGACATAACACCAGGCGATCGCATTGCCCACCAAAGACCCGGACAGGCGCAACAGTGCGGCAACCAGCCCGATGGCCATTGCCAGCAGCCCCGCCACCCATGCGATGTCCAGTGTGACAAACACACCTTTCATCAATGGCCCCCAGATGAGTTCGCCGTCGATGAACTTGTAGATGTACTGGGGCACCTTGGCCCATTTCCACTGGTAACCCATGCTTTGCGCACCACGCACCGTAAACACCAGAAAGACGGACATCAGGAGCGTGAACTGAAGCACTTCGAACCATGTCGAACGGTGCCACGCAAGGGCGCGTGCGGGAGGTCGGGGTCTGCTGGCCGTGTCCAAGGTGTTGCCTCCGGTGGGGATGCCGATGCCACAGGATGTGGAGTGAGCGCACAGCATAGCTGAAACCGGTGCACCACGATTTCGCCCCACCTGGGTGCGTTGGTGCTACGGGTAAATACGCGTTTGTCGCGCGGGGGCAGGACAGGTACGATGTTTTCCAGCAACTGGATAGTGCCCGTCAGGCTGACATCACCCCTGCAAATCGATTGGAGAAACGAACATGGCAATACCCCCGCCACAGAGCTGCATGGTCAACTGCAGCCCCGTGTGTCCCGGCCCGGCCCCGCAGGACGGCAGCGGCATATTCTCGCGCCGACGCGTGGTCGGCGGCCTCACCACTGCGGGCCTGCTGGCCCTGGCCCCGACCGTGCTGGCGCAAGCCGCGCCATTGAGCTTCGTGAGCTTTGGTGGCTCGTATGGCGACGCCGTCAGCAAGCATCTGGTCAAACCGTTCGAAAGGGAATCCGGCCTCACCGTGCAGCATGGCGTCAACCAGGCATTGGCGCCCGTGAAGATCCAGGTGCTGTCCAAAAACGTTCAATGGGATCTGGTCGAGCTCGCCGGCGGCGATTTCCTCACCGGCCTGCGCGAGGACCTGTTCGAGCCTGTCGACACCAGCATCGTCAAGTTGGACAAGGTGCCAGCGTTCGCCCGCCATCGTTTCGGTATCGAGTTCGCGCTCTTCCTGTCAGGCATGGGATACGACCAGCGAAAAATCGCGGACGCGGACGCCCCGCGCAGCTGGGCCGACTTCTGGGACGTGAACCGGTACAAGGGAATGCGCGGCCTCAACAAGCACGTGTCGGATGCGCCGACGCTGGAGCTCGCGCTGATGGCGGCCGGAGTGCCACTGGACAAACTCTACCCATTGAACCTCGAGCTGGCCTTCGACAGTCTCAAGAAGCTCGGCATGCGCAATATCCACTGGATGGACAACAACCAGGAGCCGGTGAACTTCCTGAACCAGCAGCTCGGTCCACTGACGCAGATCGCCAGCGGCCGGGTGGCGATTGCCAACAGCAAGGGCGCGAAGATCGGCTTCGTCTACAACCAGCTGCAGCTCAACGGCGACTACCTGGTTGTGCCCAAGGGCTCGAAGAACAAGGAAGCGGCGTTCCGGCTGATGAACTTCATCCTCAACAACGACAAGGCGGCGGTGGACTGGATGACCGAAACCACCTACACGCTGTCCAACGAGCGTGCCGTGGCGTTGATGCCGGCGGACATCGCGTCCAAGCTGCCCACGAGCCCCGCCATGCAGGGCAAGTATTTCCAGAAGAACTTCCAGTGGTGGGGCGACAACGGCCCGGCCACGACGGTCAAGTTCCAGCAGTTCATCGCCTCGGCATGAGCGTCCCCCCCATGCTGCGCATGCTGCGGCCGGGCCCCGGGGACGGTCAGGCCTCGCCTTATGACGCGTTGGTGCGCCCCGATGGCATGGTGCACCGCACGTTGTTCACCGACCCCGCGATCTTCGAACAGGAGATGCTCAAAATCTTCGGCGGCACCTGGGTGTTCCTGCTGCACGAGACCGAGATTCCCAATGCCAACGACTTCAAGTGCGTGAACATCGGTCGCCGCCCGGTGATCGTCACCCGCGCTGCGGACGGCGATATCCGCGCCCTCATGAACCGCTGCACGCACCGAGGAACCGTGATCTGCGTCGAGCCGCATGGCAATGCCAAGCGTTTCCAGTGTGCCTACCACGGATGGACTTTCTCCAACAGCGGTGAACTCGCCACCGTCACCTTCGCAGATGGCTACGGCCCGGGCTTCGACAAGGCTGCGCATAACCTGGGCCGCTTCCCGCTGGTGGCGTCGTACCAGGGTTATGTGTTTGGTTCTCTCAACCCGGATGTTGAACCGCTCGAGGACTGGATCGGACCGGCGAAGGAGTTGATCGACTGGTCGGTGGAGCGCTTCTCGACTCCGGGCGCGCGCGTCGTGTGCTCAAGCTCGATGGTTTTTCAGGCCAACTGGAAACTGCAGAACGACAACAACGGCGACATGTACCACGTGCCGTTCACGCACCGCTCGGTCGGCGAAGTCACTGCCACGCGGCACGGCTCCGGCAAGGGGCTGGACCACTTCCGCGGTGACCAGACGCCCATGTATGTCAAGTACTACGGCCATGGCCACAAGCTGATCGACCAGCGCCCATCCATTCCATCGCCATGGGAGCGCGCGCGACCGGTGCCCGGGCGCGAGGCCTGCGCAGACGCGCTGGAGCTGCGCTTCGGCCCGGACAAGGCGCGCGAATACCTCGACATGACCGGCCGCGCCGGGATCAACCTGATTTTGTATCCCAACCTCATCATCGCCGGGGCCGGATCGTTCAACGTCTACGAGCCGGTGGCCGTGGACCGCACCATCGTCCATTCCTATGGCGTGGTGCTCGACGATGCACCAGCAGAGGTCAACACGCTCAAAAGCCGCTTCCTGGAAGACTTCACAGGGTTTGGGTACCGGGACGACAACGAGATCTTCGAACGCATACAGCAAGGCCTGGGCAACATCCCCGAAATGGAATGGGTCGACTTCAGCAAAGGCCTGGGCACCGACCGCGAGACGACCGGGCCGGACGGCGCCATCACCGGCAACATCTCCGACGAAACCGGCATCCGCGGCGCCTACAACTACTGGCGGGAACTGATGCGCCGCGACTTCCAGCCACAGGTGCTGGTATGAGCACCGCACGGCCGCCCGAAGGTGCTCAGCACCGCAGCCCGCAGGGCGAAGGTACACCAGGGATCGCCGCCGACCCTGCGCCGTACCTCGACAACGCGGCCTATGCGGGCCTGTGGGCCCTGTGGCGCGAGGTGAGGGAACACACTGCGCAAGGCGTTGCACGAGGTGCTGACGGTGTCGCGCGTCTGCTCTACCAGGAAGCACGGCTGCTGGACGAACGCCTGTACGACGACTGGCTGGCCACGTTCCTGCCGCAGTGCCTGTACTGGGTGCCGCGCCGCTTCGAGCCCGCCGATCCGCGCACCGAGAGCAGCATCTATCTCGATGACCGGCGCCGGCTCGGCGACCGCGTGGCCATGATCCGAAGCGGCCACCTGCATGCGCAGACCCCGCCATCGCGAACCCGGCGCATGCTCGCCAACATCGAGCACTGGGCCGGGCCGGGTGGCAGCATTCGCGCACGCGCCAACGTCGTCATCTGGGAATACCGCAAGGGACAGATGCGCGCCTATGCCGGCAGTCAGGTCTACGCGCTCGCGCCCGATGTCCGCGGCCGGCTGGCCGTGCAGACCAAGATCGTCCATCTGCTCGACAGTGACGCGCCGCAGGGGAACTATGCGTTCATCCTGTAAGGGCGACCATCCGGGCCGCAATGCCCCACTGCGGCGACCGTGACAACACCACAGTCACCTCGTTTCGCGCAACCCGGTCGCGCACCCTCCGAGCTGGCGGCTGGGGCGCAACGGCGCGCGCACTGGATCAACCTGTTGTGGCTGCTGCCGGTGGCGGTCCTTTACGGCGCCGGGTTGCTGCTGCCACTGGGCATCACGGCGCAGCGCGCACTGGAGCTCGGCACGGGCGGATGGGCCGAGCTGCTGCAAAACCCGCTGTTCACGCGCGCCGCCTGGAACACCGCACTCGACAGCGCCGGTATCACGCTGGTCGCGGTGCTGCTGGCCTACAGCCTGGCTGCCGCCATCTGGCGCACGGGCCGCATCACGCGTGCCGTGCTCACGACGCTGGTGGTGATTTCATTCCTCACCACCGTGCTGGTGAAGATCGTTGCTTTCAATGCGCTGCTGCGCGACAACGGCGTGCTCAACATGCTGCTGATGGCTTTGCGCCTGCTCGACGAACCGCTGCACATGTTTCCCGGCCGGCCCGCCATGCTCATCGCCATGGTCCAGTTCGCGGTGCCGTTCGCGGTGTTCCCGATTCTCGGTGTGATGGTGCGGCTGGACCGGCGCATCGAGCAGGCGGCCGAGAGCCTGGGCGCGTCACCCTGGCACGTTTTCCGGCATGTGGTGCTGCCGTTGACCCTGCCCGGCGTCATCGCCGCCGCGTTGCTGGTGTTCGTGATCTGCACCGGCTTCTACGTGATCCCGGCAACGCTGGGTACGCCGCGCGACCAGCTACTGGCCAATGTGGTGGCCATGTATGCGCTGCAACTGGTCGACTTCAAGGTGGCCTCGGCAGTAGCCACCGTGCTGGTCGTCGTGGTAGGCGCGTTCACCGTGCTGTACCAGCGGGCGGAGCGGGCCACGCAATGAGCGGCGCGCCGGACCGCCCAAGCCATGCTCGCATCGCGGCACCAAGCACGAAAGTAGCCCGATGAATGCGCAGCCAAAGGTGCCAAGGCGCGCGCCGCACAGGGCGCGTGGGCGCGTGCCCGTGGTGCTGCTGCTGGCCATGCCGGCGCTACTGTTCCTGGTGCTTCCCCTGCTGCCCATCATTCCGATGTCGTTCACCGCCGGGCAGGTACTGGAGTTCCCGCCTTCACAATGGGGCCTCACGGCCTACCGCGAACTGTTCGCGGACGCCGGCTGGCAGCACGCCATCGTGTTCTCGCTCAAGGTTGCCGCGCTGGCCGTGCTCATGTCCATGATCGCCGCGACGCTGGCGGCTATTGCGCTCTCGCGCGCCCGAGTGCCGGGTGAAGGCCTGGTCGCCGCCACCATCCTGGTGCCGTTGGCGATGCCGGTGGTGGTGCTCGGGCTGGGCACCTTTCAGTTCTTCCTGCAGGTGAAGCTCAACGGCACCTTGTTGGGCATCGCAATCGCGCATGGCGTGCTCGGTGTTCCGTATTTCTTCCTCACCGTGCGGGCCGCGCTGAGCAAGCTCGACATGGCGCTGGTGCGCTCGGCCATGAGCCTGGGCGCCGGCACCCTGTCGGTCATGCGCTGGGTCTACCTGCCGGCCATCCTGCCGGCCCTGCTCTCGGGCGCGCTGCTGGTGTTCGTCGTGTCGTTCGACGAGGTCATCATCGCGCTGTTCATCTCCGGCCCCGGCGCCATCACCTTTCCGGTGAAGCTGTTCACCGAGGTGCAGTTCAACCTCTCGCCGACCATCATGGCGGTTTCGACCCTGCTCCTGCTGGCAGTCGTGCTGGTCGTGCTGGCCGGCATCATGTTGTTCGGCGTGCAACGCACCGTTTACCGCGTCGCCCTGGGCGAGCGCGCCGACAGCAGCCAGAAATGACCCGCATATGAGGAAGAACGCGCCAACCGCCTTACCCCCTGCGTCTGCCGGCCGCATCCGTGACATCGAGGTCGTGCGCCTGGGCAAGCGCTACGGCAACGCCCTGGCGCTCGACGACGTGAGCTTCACACTGCGCGACGGCGAGTTCCTCACCTTGCTGGGCCCCAGCGGCTCGGGCAAGACCACGACACTGGGCATCATCTCGGGCTTCGTGCAGCCAGATACTGGCGACGTGCAGGTCGGCCGGCAATCCATCGTCGCCCTGCCGCCGCGCCTGCGCAACCTGGGCATCGTGTTCCAGAACTACGCGCTGTTCCCGCACCTGACGGTCGCTGCCAACGTGGCGTTCGGACTGCGCATGCGCAAGGTGCCGCCAGCCGAGCGCGAACACCGCGCGCTGAAGATGCTGGAGCGTGTTGGCCTGCAAGGTTTCGGGTCACGCACGCCGGCGCAACTCTCCGGCGGCCAGCAGCAGCGCGTGGCGCTGGCGCGCGCGCTCATCATCGACCCCTCGGCGTTGCTGCTCGACGAGCCGCTGGGCGCGCTGGACCGGCGGCTGCGCCAGCAGGTGGGCATCGAGATCAAGTCAATCCAGCGCGAGACCGGCGTGTCGGTGCTGCATGTCACGCACGACCAGGAAGAGGCGATGGTGATGTCCGACCGCATGGCCGTGATGCGGGCCGGGCGCATCGAGCAGATCGACACGCCCACCAACGTCTACAAGTACCCGACCACGCGTTTCGTGGCGGATTTTCTTGGCGAGGCCAACCTGCTCGACGTGCAGGTGCAGAGCATCACCGGCGAACTGGCCCAAGTGCAGTATGTGGACGGCTCGCACGGGTCCGTGCATGTGTCGGCCACGCGCACCCGCGCCGGCCCAGCTGGCAACGGCGTGGTGTGCGTGCGGCCCGAGCGTGCGCGGTTTGCAGCGCCCGGCGACGCAGCGGAAAACAGCGTGTCGGGCACCTGCGTCAGTGGCATGCACCTGGGTGCCACACACCGCTGCATCGTCAACGCGCTTGGGCGCGAACTTGTCGTGACCAGCCAGGACAACGCCGCCCTGCGCCTGCCCGAGCCCGGCGCGCCGGTGCGGCTGGCGTGGGGCGCGGCGGATGGGCAGTTGCTGGCGGACGAGGCTTCGCTTTAAGAGTTGCGGGTGGCCGCAACAACGATGGCCTGAATCTTCCCGGTGACCGGCTCCGTACCAAAGCGCTGGCCGATAGCGGCAGTGGCGATATCCGTCGCCCGTGTCAGGACTGCGGCGTCACGTGCCTCGATCTCGTTGCGTACCGGCGTACCCTGGCAATACGCAGTCGCGACATTCCGGGGCGACACGGCCCGACTCTGCGCCGTGACGGTCTCGAAGTCCTTGGTGCCCGTAAAGCCGCCGGCAGTGAGGGCGGCGCTGATTACTTGCTGGTCGTAGTGGCCGTGCGGCAGCATGGCCAGGAATCGGGGCGGATCCGCTGGGAACAAACCTGCCATCGCCTCGGTCACGCACGCAGCGAATTGGTTGTCTTCGATTCGATCCCAGACGTTGAACAGGAACGTCCCGCCGGGATGTGAACGGCTGCCAGAAAGCGCGCAAATCTGGCGGAGCGTTTTTTTCGGGCATGATTTTTGCCGCATCGAAGTCGAGTCAAGGGCGGGCGAAGCCCGAGCGCAGCGATCCCTTGACGCGACGTAGATGCCATATGCTCAGATGTGGCTGTAAGCGCTGC
>JAYVRP010000959.1:0-3481 GCA_043776215.1 Rhodoferax sp.
AGGCGGTTCTGAGGTCAGGCGGTGGGTTGCGACTGCCCAGCGTGCGATTGGCCGGGCCAATGCCCCCCCGCAACACCCCTGAGCGTGCGAGTCCGTCCCGGTGGGGCCGGAAACATGTTGTTGGAAAAGTATCTATTCCCTGATCGCCGCGTCATGGATATTGCTGGCGCAAGTGCAGCACTCGCAAAATATCAATCCCAGCGTCACAGACTTGATGGACCACGATGTAGTTGGGATGGACGACATGCTCGCGGGTTCCGGGCACGCGGCCTAGGCGAAAAAGACAGGGCATGAGCGGCAGGCTCTGGGCCGACAGCATGATGGCAGCGAGAAGCTTTTTCGCTGCTGTCGCGTTTCGCTGCTCGATGTAGTCAATGATTTCCACCAAGTCGGTGGTGGCCTCGTCAGATCAGCGAACGGTCTGCACGGACTTTTCGCCGTTCTTCGAGCATGGCGTGCACTTTGGCCATCGCAGCGTCGTGCGGCAAGCGAGGCTTTTTGCTGAGCAAGGCTTCCTCGACCTTGGCTCGAAACCATTGGTTGTAGCTGGCTTGCTGTCCTTCGGTCTCGAACTCGGAAACGATGGGGGATAGCTGAACACTCATGGAGCAAACATTAGCACAATGGACGCGGGCGGTCAGTAGCATGCTCCGCGTTAGCCCGAGACATGCGAAAGGCCGCAAAGTGCCCGGCAGGCTGGAGCGCGGTTGCATTTGGTGCCGGATGTCATCCACTTTGGCCATCCACTTTTTCGGTGTTCTTTGACCTGCTGGATTAAGCGACAGTCGCATTTTTCGCACGCCGGAGGTTCTCATGGAGTTGACTGCGGTTCTGATGCACGCTGAAGAAGGTGGTTTCATTGCCTTGAACCCTGAAACGGGTATCGCCACGCAAGGTGAAACGGTGGAGGAAGCAGTCGCCAATCTCCGTGAAGCGACTACTTTGTATCTTTCCAAATTGCCGCTGTTTGGAACGGGGCACCCTGTTATTGCAACGTTCACGGTCCCTATTCCGGCTCATGCCTATTGATCTTTTCGCAATTCATTACACCGTTCGGGCTGAGCCCGTCGAAGCCGCCTGCCCTGAGCTCGTCGAAGGGAGCCCGTCGAAGCCGCCTGCCCTGAGCTCGTCGAAGGGAGCCTGTCGAAGCCGCCTGCCCTGGGCTCGTCGAAGGGAGCCTGTCGAAGCCTGTCCTGAGCCTGTCGAAGGCGCAGGGTGAACGGATTTTTGGTCGTCGCGTGTTCCGAAAACCTCAATAGTCGGCAGTGTGCAGCACGACCTGCTGGGCCACGATGCGGTCTCCCTGCACGCTGAAGGTGTCGGTGCCGCGCGTGCCATCGGCGGCGCCACCCCGGAGTTGCCACTGCATGGTGATCGTGGCGCGCGCCGTGCCGCCTGGTGTCCCGGTGCTGGCGCCGCGCTCCAGCGTGGACACGACCAGCTCGCTGGTGTTGAGCCGCGCCACCGCGCGTCTGAAAAAATCCAGAGGCACATGCAGCGAGCCTGTGCGCGCAATACGCGCATCGGGGCTGTAGTCGGCGGCCATCAGCACCGGGTCTCCGGTGCGCACGGCGGCCACATGCGCCTGCACCACGGCCAGCGGGTCGGCGCGGGTGCCTTGCGCGCGCAAGGCGGCCTGTTGGTCTTGGACGGCTTGCGTGGACGCAGGGTCTGCCAGCACGGGGTTGATCAGGGGGCCGGCATGAACTTGCCGTCCCGGATGGTGATCAGGATCGGCTCGTAGGTGGGTTCACGCTCCGCCCCGGTGAAGCTGAAGTTGCCCTTGCCACTGCCCAGCACGACCGGGAAGTTCTTGGTGGCGACCAGTGCATCGAGCAGGCTCTGGCGGGTGAGCGGACCCTTCACGTTGGCAATCGCGTTGCCGTAGAGCCTGCCAATCGTGTATCCCACGGCATTCCACTGGTCGGGGGTTGCGCTGTACTTCTTCTGGAAGTTGGCCACGAAGTTTTTTGCCAGGGCGTCCGACCGAATCTCGGGGAAGGCGTCGGTGCCGACCAGGACACCTTCGACGGCCTTGCCGCCGATGCGCAGGAAACTTGCCGACGCGGCGGCATTGTTGGCGACAAACCGCAGGTTGCTGGCAGCGCCGGCCTGCTTCGCCTGCAGGATGATGTTCGCCGCTGCGGAGTCGTTCATGGTGATCATCACCACATCGGGCTTCAGGCTGGCAATCTTGGTCGACAAGGCGGAAAAATCGGTCTCGGCCATCATGGCGGACTCTTCCGGCATCAGCGTGACTTTGCCCTCCATCACGCTGCGCGCCACCTTGGACTGTGCTGCAGCACCGTCGTTGTCGCGGCTCGCCACGGTCATCACGGTCTTGGGTTTGACGCTGTCCAGTGTGTAGTTGGACAACACGGTCATGAGTGTGGTGGGTGAATTCAGCACGCGGTTGGACCACACCCCGGCCTTGTTCACGTTGGGTGTGACGGCGATGCCGAGCATGGGTATCTGCAGCTGGTTCACGACGGGTGACACCGCCAGCACGGTCGGTGATGCGCTGGGCCCGGCGATGGCCATGACCTTGTCGACCGTTGCCATGCGGTTGACGAGCGTGATGGCCTGGTTGGTATTGCTGCCGTCATCGGCGATCACGAGTTTGATGCTGCGCCCCGCACCCAACTCGTTGCCGGCGTTGATCTCGTCCACGGCATGTTGCAGGCCTTTGACCGCTGCGGCTCCCACGAACGCGTAAACCCCGGTCAGCGACACCGGCACGCCGATGGTGATCTCCTGGGCTGAAATCGATGACGCGGCGCACGCCAGGACGACGGCGCCAGGCAGAAATCTGGTTTTCATGGGGTATTCTCCTGGGAGCGTCCAAAAAATAGAACGAAATCGTAGTATTTCAGTTCGGCAGCGTTCGGTAAGTAGGGGTTTCCCTAGAGAAAACGGGTTCTGGTGCGGCCACCATTGCGCTACAGTGAAAAGGCTCCCGCGTGGATCGGTGTCGGCGCCACGGACGGACATCGACGGCCGATCGGCCACATCCACAACGGAATGGCGGGATCGGAATAAGGGGTTCAATCAATATGGCTGGTCGTGGCGTTCCTGTTGAGGGCGAAAGGTGATGGTTCGCTGGTTTCATTCCGTTGCGCTGCGCTGAACCGCATGCTGGCGCAACAACTGCTCAACGGTCTGGTGGTCGGCGGCGTGTATGCGCTGTTTGCGCTGGGCTTCACACTGGTCTTCGGCATCCACCACCTGATGAACCTGGCCCACGGCGCGGTGTTCATGACGGGTGCCTTCGTGGCGCTGTACAGCGTGATGGCCGGTTTCCCCTTGTGGCTGGCATTCGTGCTCGCCGTGGTGGTGTGCGGCCTGTTGTCGGTGCTGATTGAAATCACGGCTTTTCGGCAACTGCGCAAGTCCGGCGAAGCCGAGTTTGGCGCGATCATCTCCACGCTGGGTGCCGATCTCATCATCATTACCTTGGCCCAGAAGATCTCTGCCAGCGAAG
>JAYVRP010000960.1:0-12074 GCA_043776215.1 Rhodoferax sp.
GCACCGATGGCGCTGGCCGAACGCAAGGCCGAGGAGGCCTTCGAGTTTTTTTCCAGGCTGGGTGCGCCCTACTACTGTTTCCATGACCGGGACGTCGCACCCGAAGGCCACACGCCGCGCGAGAGCGACGCGAATTTCCGGCACATGGTCGAGCGGCTGGCGAAACACCAGCAACACACGGGTGTGAAGCTGCTGTGGGGCACCGCCAACCTCTTCAGCCACCGGCGTTTCATGGCCGGCGCGGCCAGCAACCCGGATCCGGAGTTGTTTGCCATGGCGGCGACCCAGGTCAAGGCGGCGCTGGAGGCGACCCACTTGCTGGGCGGCGAAAACTACGTGTTGTGGGGCGGCCGGGAAGGGTACGAAACACTGCTCAACACCAACATGAAGCAGGAGCTCGACCAGCTCGGCCGGTTTCTGCGTCTGGTGGTCGAGCACAAACACCGAATAGGCTTCAAGGGCACCATCCTGGTCGAACCCAAGCCGCGCGAGCCCTCCAAACACCAGTACGACTTCGACGTCGCCACGGTGTTTGGTTTTCTCAAGCACTACGGTCTGGAGAACGAGGTGAAGATCAACATCGAAGCCAACCACGCCACACTGGCGGGCCATAGTTTCGAACACGAGATTTGTCTGGCCAAGGCGCTGGGCATGTTCGGCAGCCTGGACGTCAACCGCGGTGACCCGCAACTGGGCTGGGATACGGACCAGTTTCCCCACAGTGTGGCCGAGGTGGCACAGGCCTTCTACTACCTCTTCAGGGACGGTGGCCTGGGGACCGGTGGCCTGAATTTCGATGCCAAGGTGCGCCGGCAGTCGCTGGACCCGGCCGACCTGTTCCATGGCCACATCGGGGGCATGGACGTCTGCGCCAGGGCCTTGCTGGTCGCCGCCGAAATGATTGGCGACGGCAAGCTGGCCGGCGAGACACAAGCGCGATACCTGGCATGGCAACAGCCGTGGGGCCAGGACATCCTGGCCGGCCGGGTGACCTTGCAGGCGCTGTCGGAATACGTCCTGTCACGCGACACCGACATATTGCCGGTGTCGGGACGACAGGAGTACCTGGAAAACCTCGTCAGTCGTTACCTGTGACGCGGCGGGCAAGCCGTCGAACCAACGGTTGCAACTTGCAGCGCGGCACTACCTTCCAATAATTGCGTACCGGGCCAGCCTCAGCCAAACTGGTAGGAGGCCATCGCGACCTTCATGACATGGTCCACGAAGATGCGGTGCCCCACATCCTGGCCAGCGGCACCGGCGACCACCATCAATGGCAACAGGTGGTCTTCGCGCGGATGGGCCTGGCGCGCGCCAGCCGCCCCGGACCACTGCGTCAACATGCGGTTGCGCTCCTCCGCCTGTGGCTGGGTGATGGCGTCATTCAGGAATTCTTCGAAGCTTGCGGCCACGGGGGTTGAGGCATCGCGGCCGAACCCGCCCATGTTGTGGTAGGTCAGGCCGCTACCCAGGATCAGCACCCCTTCATCCCTGAGCGGGCCCAGCAACCGGCCCACCCGAATATGTTCCGCCGGGTCGTAGCTCGACTTGAGTGACAACAACACGATGGGCACATTCGCCTCGGGGTACATCAGGCCCAGCGGAACGAAGGTGCCATGGTCGAACCCCCGGTTCGGGTCCTTGCGGCAAGGGATGCCTGCCGCCTCCAGCAGGGCTGCAACGCGGTCTGCCAGGGCAGGTGAACCCGGCGCGGGGTATTGCAGGTGGTAGGTGTGCGCCGGAAAACCCGAGTAGTCGTAATCCATCGGGGGATGGGCTGAGGTTGACACCGCGAATCCGGCCGACTCCCAATGGCCGGTGATCACCAGCACCGCGCTCGGCTGGGCAGGCAGGCTAGCAGGCAGTTGCCTGAATTCCCTCTCGGTCTTGGCGAACATTTCTTTCATGCCATCCACGAACGGCCAGGGGCCGCCGCCGTGGGACACGAACAGGGTGGGAAATTTTTTTTCAGTCATGGGAAGGGTCTCATTCGGTGGTCTGGAAAATGGCGAGTTGCATCAGAATTTGGGTATCCGGATCGATTCCCGGCGTTCAGCCGATTCGGTTGCCGCTGCCCGGGTCGAAGAAGCTGGCTGCCGCCAGGTCCGGTGTGATCTGAATAGTCTGACCGGTACTTGGCGCAGCGCTCGGCGCGCTTCGCCCCTGGCACTTTTTGCCATTCAGCTCGAACATCACCAGCGTGTCCGGGCCGGTTGGCTCGACCAGTTGCACCGCCACGGTGATGCCCGACGTTGCACCAAAGTGCACCGCCTCGGGCCGAAAGCCGAGGATGACCTCCCGACCAGCGTAAGCCGCCAAGGCCGGCAGCGCCAGCGGAAGGCTCACGTGGCCGAGCGAGGAAGTCAGGTCGATCCGGAGTTCTGACGCTGCGCCGCCAACGGTCACGGGGACAAAGTTCATCGAGGGGCTGCCCATGAATCCGGCAACGAACAGATTGGCCGGCCGCCCATAGACTTCGTCCGGTGTGCCGAACTGCTGCACGATGCCGTCTTTCATGACCGCGATGCGGTCTCCAAGCGTCATGGCTTCAATCTGGTCGTGCGTCACGTAGACCGAGGTGGTACGGGTGCGCTGGTGCAACAGCTTTATCTCGGCACGCATCTCGATGCGCAGTTTGGCGTCCAGGTTCGACAAGGGCTCGTCGAACAGGAACATGCTGGGCTTGCGGGCCAGCGCGCGCCCCATCGCAACGCGCTGGCGCTGCCCACCGGACAACTGCCCCGGCTTGCGGTCCAGCAACTGCTCCATTTGCAGCATGGCAGCCACCTCCGCGATTTTCCGGTCTTGTTCGGCTTTCGAAATGCCGCGCATCTGCATTCCGAAGGCAATGTTTCCGCGTACATCCATGTTGGGGTACAAGGCATAACTCTGGAACACCATGGCAATGTCGCGGTCCTTTGGTGAAACTTTGTTGACGTTGCGCTCGCCCATCCAGATCTCGCCACTGGTGACCTCTTCAAGACCGGCCAGGCAATTCAGCAATGTGGACTTGCCGCAACCGGATGGGCCCACCAGGATCAGGAACTCGCCCGGCGCGATCTCGATGTTGATGTTCTTTAGCACGCTAATGCTTCCGAAGCTCTTGGCGACGTTTTTGATTCTCAGGGCTTGCATGGTAGACCTTGGAAAAGTTTCTGGTGCGGCAATTCAGTTGGTGATGGCACCCCGTACGCTGCCGTCGAAGTGCTTCAAGCGTGTTTCGGCGTCCATCACCGGAATTGAAAGTTTCAGCGCGACGATGGCCACCTTTACCTGGAACCCGCAGGACTCCAAGGCCTGGCGCGCCGCCGCATCGCTTGCGCCAGTGGCCTGCACCGTCAAGTTGATGGCACGGCGGACCAGCTTGGCATTGGTGGGGCGCAAATCGACCATCAGGTTGCCATACACCTTGTTCATGCGCACCATCAAGGCGCTGGAGAAGCTGTTGAGTGCGATTTTTTGCGCGGTGCCGGCCTTCAAGCGGGTACTGCCGCTGATGACTTCAGCACCGGTGTCGAGTGTCACGCCGATCTCTGCCTCACCGGCCACGGCGGAGCCCGGGTTGTTGGCGATGCCAATGGTGAGCGCCCCCGCAGCCCGGGCCTGGCGCAGCGCCCCCAGCACATACGGCGTGCGCCCGGAGGCGGCGATGGCCAGCACCACGTCGTTCGCAGTCGGCGCCAGCGCCAACAGGTCCGCCGCGCCTTGCAGGTCATCGTCCTCGGCGCCTTCGACAGCTTCGCTGACGGCTGACAGGCCACCCGCCATCAAGGCAATGGCGCGTTCCCTTGGCCACGAGAATGTCGGATACAACTCGACTGAATCGAGTAGCCCAAGGCGGCCCGACGTGCCCGCGCCGACATAGACCAGGCGACCGCCTGCGGCGATGCGCGGCAGTGCTGCCTGAACCGCCTGCGCCAACGCGCCGCGGCTGGAACGTACCGCATTGATGGCATCTTGCTGGTCGTCCACAAAAGTATCCACCAGCTGTTGCACGGAATAGAGGTCCAGGTCGGCGTGTTGCGTATTGGACGACTCGGTATGGTTCAACATGTGTATTTCCCGGTCAGCCTTTGACTGCACCAGCAGTCAGGCCTTTGATGAACTGCTCGGACAGCAGCAGGTAGACCACCACCAGCGGCAATGCCGAGATCGTCAGCCCCGCGAACAGCGCGCCCATGTTGACAGCGTGTTCACCAAAGAACACCGACAGGCCTTGCGGCACCGTCTTCAGATGCGGGCTGGAGATGAAGACGATGGGCAGCAGGAAGTCGTTCCAGATCGGGATCGCCGTGTAAATGGCGACGATCGCGAGCGGCGGGCGCACCAGCGGCAGCATGATGCGCCGAAAAATTGTCCAGTCATTCGCGCCGTCGATACGCGCCGCCGATTCGAGCGCGTTCGGCAAGGCACGGAAAAAGCCGGTCATGATGAACACACCGGCCGGCACGCCGCCTGCGGCGTAGACCAGGATCAGCCCCCACAGGCTGTCCAGCAGGCCCATCTGCTTGAGCTGAATGAACAGCGGCACCAGCAACAGTTTGGCAGGCACCATCAGCCCGATCAATACCAGCGTGTAAAGCGCCCCGTTCAGCCTGAACTTGTAACGTCCCAACGCGTAGCCGGCCGTCGCCGAGAGTGTCAGGATGATCGCCTCGGCCCCAACCACCACCAGGACGGAATTGCGAAAGTAGACGCCGAAGTTACCTGCCCCCAGTACTTCGGCGAAGTTCTTCAGGCTCCACTGCGCCGGCAGCCCAAAGGGGTCGTTCATGATTTCGGCCGTGGACTTGAAGGCCGATATCAGCGCCACCAGCAAGGGGAGCAGCACACACAGCGTGTTGGCGATAAGCAGCCCCATGAGAAACATGCTCAGCGGAGTGAGCTTGCTCGCAAGCCGCGTTGTCATTGTTGCACCTCGCGTTTGCGCAGAAAGTCGGCGCCAAACTTGGAGCCGATCAAAACAATGGTGAACAGCACCACGCTCACCGCCGCTCCCAGGCCGACATCGGTCACGGGTGACGCACCGTCACCAAACGACAGGCGATAGAACATCAAGGCCATGGTATCGAGTGTGTTGGCCGGGTTGCCGGTAGCGCCGCCAATCACATACGGCAGGTCGAACCACTCGAACGCGCCAATGAACGACAGGATCACGATGATGCTGAACGAAGGCCCGAGGTTGGGCAGCGTGATGTGCCGGAAGACTTGCCAGTCACTGGCGCCATCCAGCGCAGCCGCCTTGTAAATTTCGTCTGGAATGGCGTTCATGCCTGCCAGGAACACCAGGGTCGGGAAACCCACGTTGCGCCAGATCGAGATCAGAATCGCGGTGGCCAGTGACAGCCGTGCATCCCCGAGCGGGGCGAACTCGTCCAGGTTGAACAGGCCCATTGCCAGTTTGGTCAAGGGCCCGAACAGCGGATGCAGAAACAGCTGCCACAAGTAGCCGGTAATCACGAGCGAGAGAATGACGGGCAGGAACACGGTGCCGCGAAACAACGCAAACCCGCGTGGCCGGCGGTACAGGCCAAACGCCAGCAACAAGGCAATGCCGTTCTGCACCGTGAGCACGGCCATGAAGGTCATTGCGTTGTGCCCCAGCGCCGCCAGGAATTCGCTGCGGTACGGGTCCACGGTCAGGCGCATGAAATGCTTCAGGCCGACATATCCCCCGCGCGTGAAGGCATTCCAGTCGTACAGGCTATAGCCCAGTGCCGCTGCTGCCGGCCAGAGCATGAAGGCTGCCATGAGCGCCATTGACGGCGCCATGAAAAGGATGATCCACAGGTTCTTGTTTGTCATCGCCACAAGCTCCGCCAGCCAGCACTATTTCTGGAACGGCTTGTGCCAGGTCGCCAGACCGGTTTGGACATCGGCAGCGAGTCCTGCCGCTGTGCCCTGCCCTTGCACCAGCTTCTGCATGCCGTCGCGCAACATCACCGATCCGTTCGGGTTCTGGTAGCGAAAACCCACCAACATCACGAAGGGTGTGGCGTATTTGGTCGTTTGCTCGGCAACATTTTGAAGTATCGGGTCTTTGGCCTTGGTGCCAGGCACCGCGGAGAGTTGGGCCAGCTCGGTGGTGAATTTCTGTCCAAAGTCCTTGCCGGCAAGGTAATTGAGGAACTTCAGAGCCGCCTCGCGATTGGCAGACTTGGCGTTGATCGCATAGTTGCCGTCGACGAACGTGGACACGAAACTTGGGCCGGCAGCTACCAGCGGAGGCGCTGCCATGAAGTCGAACTCGGCCTTCGGGTTCAGATCGCGGATGGCATCGATATTCCAAGTGCCGGTCATGTAGTAGGCTGCTCCGCCGGCGGCGAACAAGGCCCGGCTTTCGTTTTCTCCGATCCCCATCTGGTTTTGCGGCATGTAGTCCTTGAGGGCCACAACCTCCTCGATCGCCTTGACGAAGCCGGGATCGGTAAAGCGCTTGCTGCCAGCGATGACCCCTTTGAAAAAGTCGTTGCCGCCGTAAAAGTTCGGGCCCACCACGCCAAACATCTGTTCCAGCACCGGAGCATCCTTGGACCCATTCGCCAGGCAGGCAATCTTCTTTTCCTTCAGCGTCTTGCAAACGGTCTTGAACTCGTCCCAGGTCTTGGGCTGGGCCGCGATACCGGCCTTGGCCAGCACCTGCTTGTTGTAAAAAATGCCCAGTGACTGGGTCGCGAACGGAACGCCGTAGGTATTTTTGTCCTGTGGCTTGCGGCCCATGGCGGCCGCCATGACCGCTTCGCTGAAAGGTGCCAGGTTGGGCACGTTGTCCTTGTTGATCGGGACCAGGTAGTCGGCGTCCGACAGCGCAGCCAGCCCGCCATAGGCGCGCGCGTGGATGATGTCAGGCCCACCGCCGGCTGCCAGCGCGGCAGACAATACCGCAGGGTACTCGGTGTTCTTGTAGGCGATGAACTTCACGTCGACGCCGCTGGCGGCCTTGTAGTCCTTGGCAATGGATTCATAAAAGGCTTTGTCTTCCACTCGCCAGCTCCAGAAACTGAGTTCTACGGCCATGCTGGCGCCGCTGGCCAAGGCCAATGCGGCCAGACCGAGATTGCGAAGGGTGGATTTCATGATGTGCTCCTTTGGCGCTTTGTTGGCGCCGGTTGATAATGCTTGACAGGATCCGAGACCGTACAAGACCCGACGGGTCGTGCACATACAGGCAGCCGCGCTTGCGGCTTCGCATCGGGTTTCAGGTGGACAGATTTCAGGGTCATCGCCTCCTGTTTTCGCTTGGATCGGCCGGCCTTTGGTCGGCAGCGGCAGGGTTGTCGTCGTGCCGAGCGGCCAGACGCGCAGCGGCCCAATGCGCCTGCAGCGTGGCACAGCGGATCGGTGTGCCCGGCGCCAGTGTGGCGCGAAATTCCTGTTCAATCAAGCCGTGCAACTTGGCCGCTCCACCGGCCAGCACGACCGGTTTCGGACCGAAGCGGCGTGTCAGCGTCAGCGCCAATTGCGCAAGTTCAACCCCCGCCTGAGACAAGATCTTTCGCGCGCCCGGGTCGGAGTCGGCAGCGGCGGCAACAGCCAACGCCAGCTTGCCCACGGTTCCACGACTGCTTTGGTAGATGAAATGGCGTGAGTGCGCCCATTCGCTGCCGCCGACTTGCCCGAACACCGACACTGCCATCGGCGAGTCACGCCAGTGTCCTGGCTGTTCGTCTTCCGCGCGCCAGATTTGGCGCATTGCCTCGCAGGCGATCCAATGACCAGAGCCGCCGTCGCCCAACAGAGTGCCACGGCCGCCCACCCGTTGCAGCTTGCCCTGTGGATCGACATAAGCGCCAATCGAGCCTGTGCCTGCGTACACCAGAAACCCTTGTTCCAACTCGAACGCAGCATGGTGGGCAATGGCAATATCGCTGACGATATTGACGGCGGCGGAAGGCAGATCGAAGAGGTCTCCGATCAGCGACTGCAGGCCTGTGGCGACTGTTTGATCCTCGGAGTAGCCGCTGATGCCCACCAGCACGCAGCGCGGTGCGCCCACTCCCTGGGCAAACACATCGCGCGCCAGCTCGCCAAGGGTCTTGCGCACGTGTTCGCGACCCGCGTCGTTGCCCATCAGCAATGCGGTGAGCCCGGTCACGCTGCCCTCGCGCAGTATGCGGCCAGCCTCGTCCGCCAGGGCCCAGCGCGTGCTGGTCCCGCCTGCGTCGAGGCCCAGGCCCATCACGACACTCATGGACGATCCTCGACAGGGCGAACCCACTGTCCGCCCTGCATGACGGCGCAAGGCTGCAGCGCGGCATCAAAAACCACGGCATCCGCCAGCGTGATAGCTGCGCCCGCCAGCGTCCCGGCGGCGTCGATGCAGCGGCCACCCGTGACGCGAATCTGCGCGCCCTGCAGCATGAACGCGGTGTCAGTGGTACCCGCTGGTGGCGTCGCGTCCGACACCAGCACGATACGGTCAAGGCCGCGTGCGGCACGCATCACCGCCACACTTCCCGCTGCGACGTGGTGGCCGTCCAGCACGAGACCGGCGCAACTATGGGGCGCCGCCAACGCCGCACCCACGACGCCAGGCGCGCGCGCGCTGAACTGCGCCATGGCGTTGAACAATATTGCGCCACCGCCATTGACCTGAATGTCGATCAGGCCGGGCGCGATGATCGACCCGATCGGCAAGCGCAGGTCTGCGTCGCCAGCCAGGCCACTGCCCATTGCGGTGACCCGGTCAGCAGCAATGTGCAGCAGCACATCGGAATGCATGTGCAAGCCATCGAAGAGCCGCGGGCAGAAGAGTGTGTGCTGCATCACAGTGTTTCGGTCACCTTGGACAAGCCGCGCGGCTGGTCCGGGTTACGGCCCGCGGCGATGGCGGCAGCCTCGATCGCCAGATAGGCCGGAACCAGCGTCAACATGCAATCGGCGAGTGAACCCTGGGCAGGGGGCAGCGGCAGGTCGGATGCCGGCAGGCCGGTCACGGCGCCGTTGCCATGGGCCAGCAAGGTTGGTGCGTCCAAGCCGCGCGCGCGCTCCAAAGCCGTCACCACACTTGCCATCGTGAGGGCGTCGCTGGAAATTCCCAACACCGGCGTTTGGGCCGAAACAGCTCCCAGTGGGCCGTGCAGGAACTCGGCACTGCTAAAAGCGAGGCCCGGAATGCCTACGGCCTCGGCAATCTTGAGCGCCAGCTCTTTGGCAATACCCAGGTCGGCCCCACGCCCGACCACATAAACCGCACGCGCCTTCACCAAGCTGGCGCCCAGCGCCGACCAGTCACAGGCAGCGGCCTCGTCCAGCCGCTTTGGCACGCGATGCAATGCTTGCACCAGCTTGTCGTCGCGCCGATAACCCGAGACGATTGCCAGGCCTGCGAGCACCGACATGATCACGCTTTTGGTGGCAGCCACGGCGCGCTCAGGCCCGGCGCACAAGGAAACCTCGATATCGGCGGTCGCGCCAAGTGGTGAATCGGTGGAGTTGGTGAGCGCCACAAGATACGCGCCGGCAACACGCGCCGCTTGAGCGAAGCGCACCAGGTCCGGACTTTGTCCAGACTGCGATATCGCCACCAACGCGCCGTGCTTCATGTCCGCCACCGCCTGCTCGCTGGACGCCAGCGAGGGCATCGCGGCCGATACACCAATGCCGCCGTGCGCTGCCAGGGCGTAGCGCAGTACCGTGCCGGCGTGGCTTGAGGAGCCGCGTCCCAACACCTCAACGTGGCGAATGGAGCGGCTACGCAGTGCATCGCCAGCGGCAAGCCCCAGGACCAACCCATGGGCCAGGAAGCGCGATGCGCAGTTGGCGCTGTCAAGGGTTTCTTCGCGCATCCAACTCATGATTGACCTTTGCCATTGCGGCGCGGCTGGTTGCGCGGATCGCCCACTGCCGCGGTACGAAGCTCCACCAAATAGTCATAGCGATCACCGCGGTAGACAGCGCGTGTGAACTCGACTGCGCGGCCCTCGGCCGTGAACGAGCGTCGCTCGGTCGACAACACCGCGTCTCCATCGTCCAGGCCGAGTAGCCCGGCGTCCTTGCCGTGCACGACTTCGGCGCGCAGGCGTTGCAAGGCGCGATGCGGCACGACTCCGCAACGCCCCAACGCCGCATAGAGCGAATTGCCGAAGTCGACTTTGCCCGCCAGCAGATCGGCTTTCACGGTGGCACGCTCTACCGCAATGGGCGCACCATTGGCAGTACGCACACGTTCCATTCGAATGACCTGGTCGGTGATGGCCAGGCCCAGTGCAATGATCTCATCGGGCGACGGATAGACCAGTTCGCGTGATATCCACCGGGAGCCCGGGGTGAGGCCGCGTCGCGTCATGTCTTCGGAGAAGCTGCCCAGGTCCGACAACGGCTGCTCGACCCGCGCGGCAACCGCGGTGCCGGAGCCTTGGCGTGCGAACAACAAGCCCTGCTGGACCAGATCCTTGATGGCGCGTCGCACGGTGATCCGCGACACACCGAGCACCAGGGCGAGGTCGCGTTCCGGAGGAATGCCGTCGCCCGCACGCAGCGCGCCACTTTGGATCGCCACATGCAACGCACTCCCCAATTTGCGGTAGAGAGGTACGTGGCTTGGAACGGATGTGGCTGCAAGGAGTTGGCCAAAGTCGAACCCACGCTGCGCAGACTCACTGGAAGGAGCCGCCGACTTTGGCGCCTCGCCCGGCCCACGCGAGCGGATTTGAACTTGGTGTTTGGTTGGCACAGCGTCGTTAACGTGGATTTAAGATGGTATCTTAAGGGTACTACATTGGTATCTTATAGAATCACATCAAATTTTCAACCAGGGTTTACCCTTGGAGGGTCAGCTTGAGCCCAAATCCCGTCTTTGAGAGTGGCGTGGTGAGGACCTGAACGGCCTCGTTGCGCCGCCGCGGTCACTACCAGACAGGACGTGAGTTGACCCCGCCTCAAAGGAAGGAAAAACGATTGAACGTCGTGAAGCCACTTCGCCATTCGACGCTTTGACCGCAGCGGGGGGCCACCAAGAGCCCTCGCGAGCTTGAGAAGTAACCCGCATGGATCGCAACACGATACGTGCCAAGCACTTGCACCTTGTCGCCGGGCCGCCAACATTTCCCGAGGTGACCGACCGCAAGTGCCGCGTGGAGAACGCCAGCGGCGACGTCACGGAGGTGGCGGGCGAATGGTTGTCGCAGACCGAGCGTGAGCGATACTGCTCGGCGCACTCGAGCGCCATCCGTCGCCATCGCAGGGGTGGTTCAGTCCTCGTTGTCGTCCGGCACACCGAGCGTTTCAGAGGCAGCCGCCTGTGGCAAATCCCAGTGCCCGTCGAAATACCGTTGCGCCTTGGCGAGCGCCTGGCGCCCGATCACGCGCCCTACGCGCTGGCCCACCAGGTTGTCGTCGGCGAAGTGGATGCCACCGAGGAGGCGCGACCTCCCGGCCTCGTGCGCTGCGTCGCTGAAGCTTTGATATCTGATGGTGGTCGGAACGGCCGGTATGCCCGGCTCGACCCGGCCGAAATTGGCTGGAATCAGCGTGGAAAAGCCGAAGTAATCGCTCCCGGTGAACAAACGGAGCACCGTGGCACTGGCGCGCGAAAACGTCGAGTGGCCCGAGATGTCGCCAAGAAACGCCGGCGTCAGCTTGCTGCCCGGGTTGTAGGGTGCCCACTTTTCGCCAGCGATCACCTCGATCGGACGACCGGGCCCGCCCCACGCAAGCACCCGCTGCCCTTTCGTCAAATAGGGCACCGCGGTGATCTGGATGGTGCCAAGGGGGTCTATCACATCACCTGCGTGGATGCGTCCAGCCAGTGGCAGGTTGAGGCCAGTGGGGAGGGCATTGGTTCCAACGTCATTTCGGCTGCAGCGCCTTGCCATGGAGCAAGCAAGCAGCCGATATTGCGGCGGCCGAATGAATGCAGTCCACCGCTGGCGCGCACGCGTGCAACGGAGTGGGGATGCGCTGGCACATCGGATCGGATCGGATCGAATCGGATCGCATGGCACGTCGCAATAAGTGCTGTCTCATCCGAATGGTGGATGCTTCATGCGCTGCGGGCTGTGGGCCTTGCGCCACACCACTACCGTGGTGCCGAACGCACGCCTGAACCAGAACGCAAACGCGCTGGGCCCGGA
>JAYVRP010000961.1:0-3479 GCA_043776215.1 Rhodoferax sp.
ACCGACCTGGAAGCCGTGTTTCTCGCGCAGGCTCACTGGCTGGTTCGGGTTCTGCGACACACCGGGCCCGATCAGCGCGTAGTTCTTCTTCGGCGCGCAGCCGGGGATGCGGTAGTCGATGAAGGCCTCGGTGGTGTAGCGCAGGCCGCTGTAGGGGATGAAACGTTCGCGGATTTGGTCTTCGGTCAACATGGGGGCTCCAGAAACATTGAATTCGAATTCATTCAGCACATTTTTCTCAACCACTATTACACTGGAAATGTCCGATTCCATCAATAAAAATCTGGAACACCCGGATATGAATTCGATTTCACCGTGAGGCGCAAACTCAACGCTCCCACCTCCTACGATGTAGCCCGCCATGCGGGCGTGTCGCAGGCCGTGGTGTCACGCGCGTTCCAGGCGGTTGCGCCGATTTCGCCCGCCGCCCGTGCGCGGGTTCTGGCCTCGGCGGACGCCCTCGGGTACCAACCCAACGCCGTCGCCCGCAGCCTGATCACCAAGCGCTCCGGGCTGGTCGGGGTGGTGCTGACCGAGGCCACGCAAAGGGACACACCCGACGTGCTGATCCTGCTGGCGCAGGCCCTGTTGCAGCAAGGGTTCCAGCCCTTGCTGTTTCCGTGCATGCGTGAAAACGAAGGCAGCAGCGCCCTGGACAAGGCCTTGTCGTTCGGGGTCGATGGCGTGGTGTCGTGTGTCGGGCTGTCGCTGGACGATCTGGCGCGCTCCCGTCAGCGTCAGCGCCCGGTAGTGCTCTTCAACCGCCACAGCGGCGACCCTGACGTGCTGCAGGTGGCCTGTGACCATGCAAGCGCCGCACGCCTGCTCGCATCGCGCCTATTCGCCGCCGGTCACCGTCGGTTTGCCGTCGTCACCGGCCCGCGTGACGGCCCGGTATCGACACTGCGGGTCGACAGTTTCCTGGCACGGTTGGCGGAACTCGGCGTAGCAGGTGTAGACAAGTTCGAAGGCGACTACCACTACGAGTCTGGCCACGCAGCCGCCATGAAACTCCTCGCTGCATCGCCACTGCGCGCGCTCAAGCCGCTCCCGGAGGTGGTCTTTTGCGCCAATGATGCGATGGCACTGGGGGTACTTGACGCAGCGCGTTTTGCACTGATGCTGCGGGTGCCCAGCGACGTGTCGGTGGTGGGTTTTGACGACATCCCGGCCGGCCGGCGGCCAGCCTACCTGCTCACCACGGTGAGCCAGCCGTTCGAGGAGATGGCGCGCGCCGCAGCGATGCTGTTTCGCCAGCAGGTGGACGATGTGCCAACACCATCGCGGCACGTGCTGCTGGCCGGGAACCTGATCGAGCGCGGCTCGGCGCAGTTGTTGCCTGAGTCGACGCCGCGCTGAAAACCGGATGCTCACTCACGCATCCGGCACAACCAGGCGGCATGCAGCGGTGTCACGTCGCGTCGCGGCTGTTGTACTACCGCGCGCCAGGCTGGGTGTTGACGCTGGTGCACACCCTGTTTGGCCTGCTGGTCGTGGCGACCAGGTGGGCCCACCCACTCCGCCACGGACATGGTCGGGTCCACGAGCTGATTCGATGGCCCCGGCAATACGGCACCTCCATCGATCACCAGACCAAATGCCGGGGCTCCCGCAAGTGCCGCAATAACCGGGACGGCAACCAGAAGTTTGCGCTTGTTCATCTTCATTCTGCCTTTGGTGAAGTCACCCACCTACCCTGCTGCACCGTTCAAGTGGCACGCGCTCTGCGGTACCTGCACTGCAGCCACCGAGCAAGACCGGCCGGTTGGTCGGCATATTCCTGGATCGGCGGATCCCCGCTTGGCACCGCAAGACAATGGCTAAAATAGGTAATCATGGCAAATTAGGGGTTTTGAATGGCCGCTGTGTTGTCTTCCCGTCCCGAGTCCCTGGAGCGATTGGCGCGCACCTTGCCCAGCGTCTCGGCCACATCGCTGGTGGCCGGTATGCAGAAGGTCACTCGCACGGTCATGACCGAAGGCGCCATCGTCATCACGCGCCACGATGAGCCGACGATGGTGCTCATGTCGGTGGACCGCTACCTCAAACTGGAGCAGGCCGCCGCGCCGAACCTTGACGTCCTCACACGCCAGTTCGATGACATGTTCGCCCACATGCAAGGCTCCGATGCCGCCCAGGGCATGGCGGATGCCTTTGCCATGGGGCCAGAAGAACTCGGCGACGCCGCCGTGCGCGCGGCGGGTGGCATTCGCAAGGTTCGCAAGGTGGTGAAGCCGACCAAAGCCACAGAGTGACAGCCCAGATATTCGTTCTGGCCGGCGTCGATGGTGCGGGCAAGAGCAGCATCGGCGGAGCCGCATTGCTCGCGCGCAAGCTCTCCTACTTCAACCCCGACCTTGCTGCGCACGTGTTGCTGCAATCCCATCCGGGCATGGACCAGGAGTCCGCCAATGCCCATGCCTGGGCCATGGGCCGTGACGGGCTGGCGCGTACCCTCGACGGGGGTCTCAACTTCGCGTTCGAGACCACGCTGGGCGCCAACACGCTGACGGACATGTTGCTCGCCGGTGCAGCGGCTGGCGCGCAGGTTCACGTCTGGTTTGCCGGCTTGTCGTCGCCGGAGTTGCATCTGCAGCGCGTCAGGGAGCGGGTCGCTGCGGGTGGTCACGACATCCCCGAGCAGAAGATTCGCGAGCGCTACGTGAACAGCCGCGCCAATCTCGTCCGGCTGCTACCGCATCTGGCCAGCCTGCGCGTATTCGACAACAGCGCTGACGCGGATCCCAAGAAGGGGCAAGCTCCCCGGCCGATGCTGCTGCTGCACATGGCTGCCGGGCGGATCGTGTCACACATCGCCCTGGGCCAGGTACCGCAGTGGGCAAAGCCGATCCTGGCTGTCGCCATGGATGTGCACCCAGGAAGGGTGTCTCGGAAGCTGTGATTTTTCACTCTGCACGACAAGACCCGTGTGCCCAAAGTGTTCGTGCAAAGCTCCAGATGACTTGGCCTGCAGAATTCCTGTGGCTGGTCACATGGCCTGTGGAATCCTTGCTTTGGGCCGCATGCCGGCCTGTCGCCGTGGTTCAGCGATGGCAGAGGCTCGACTGCCGCCGCGCCCGCTCACGTACCCATCCAGCGCAGCAATGCGTTGTTGAGTGCCGGCGCAGCCTCCAGCGGCACAAAGTGCCCTACACGGGGCAGCTCCAGCCAGTGCGCACGCGGCTGCGCCTCGCACATCGCCCGCTGCCAGGCCGCTGGGCATAAGCGGTCGCTGGCGCCGCTTACCAACAGCAAGGGCCCCTGGAACGCCGCCAGCGCCGCACGCCCGTCGGGCCGCTCGGCGGCCCAGGCAAACTGCGCGAACGCGGTGGGCCGGGGTGTGCCCAGGGCCATGGCGCGAACCAGGTCGGCATGCCGGCGCCGCGCCGCTTCATGGTGGAAATAGGCTGGCTTGACGTGGCGCGCCACCTCGGCCGGCCCCCGGTCCTGCCACATCTTGCGCAACCAGGCGCTCTTGC
>JAYVRP010000962.1:0-12018 GCA_043776215.1 Rhodoferax sp.
GGAGCCGCTCAAGCCCGACGCCATCGACGACTTCTGCCACCTGCGCCGGACCAGCCCCGTGCCGATTGCGGGCGGCGAGGTGTTGACACGGCGCCAGGCTTTCCAGCCCTGGCTGGTGCGCGGCGCCTTCGACATCGTGCAGCCGGACGTGACCAAGGTCGGCGGCATCAGCGAGCAGCGCCGCATTGCCTGGATGGCGCACGACTTCGGCGTCAAAACCATCGGGCACGGCTGGAACACCGCACTCGGCGTGGCTGCCGACCTGCAACTCGCCAGCGCTTTCCCGGACACCGACCTGGTCGAGTTCATCGGCGGCAGCCCCTACGTGGACGGCATCCTGCGCGAACCGTTTTCACTGGACGGCGAGGGTTTCCTGGACATCCCCGATACACCGGGGCTGGGCGTGGAACTGGACCCTGAAAAGGTGGCGCGTTATACGCCCGACGCGGCGCTGCTGTTTGTCGCATGACGCCGCCGCGCACGCTCCCCACCCCCACTGAGAGGACAAGCACCCATGTTTGACTTCACCGACCGGGTCCTGTTGGTGACAGGTGCCGGCAGCGGCATTGCACGCGCCACTGCCGAGTATTTCCACGCCTGTGGCGCCCGGGTGATGATGGGGGACATCAACGCCGCGGCGGTGGCGAGTGTCGCCCACGCGCTCGACCCGGGCGGTTTGACCGCGCAGTCCATGCGGTATGACGCATCACAGCCGCAGGATGCGCAGGCTTTGGTGGATGCCTGTGTGCGCCAGTTCGGACGACTCGACTTCCTGGTGCCGGCAGCCGCAATCTACGAGGACCAGCTGGTGCAAGGCATGAGTGATGCGCAATGGGAAGCCACCATGGCCGTCAACCTGAATGGCGTTTTCTACCTGGTACGCCGCGCCATTCCCGCCCTGCGCGAGGGCGGCGCGATTGTGACGCTGGCCTCGCAGGCCGCGCACCAGGGCGGCGGCATCGAACACGCACACTACGGCGCCACCAAGGGCGCCGTGGTGGCGTTCACGCGCTCGCTGGCACGCGAGTTGGGGCCAGGCATTCGGGCCAATGCGGTCTCTCCCGGCGTGATCGACACACCCATGGTGGCCCGGGCGCTGGCCACGAAACGCGATGAGGTGATTGCCAACACACCGCTGAAACGGCTGGGGCGACCCGACGAGGTCGCCAGCCTGATCGCGTTCCTTTGCAGCGACGCTGCCAGCTTCGTCACCGGCGAGGCGATTCTGGTGACCGGCGGTTTGTACATGGGCGGCTGATACCCGGCCCGCAGGAAAACACACACCAATGAACACTCTGTTTTCCCTGGAAGGCCGCGTCGCGCTGGTCACCGGGGCGTCACGCGGGCTGGGTTTCGGCATGGCGCTCGGGCTCGCGCGGGCTGGCGCGACCGTGGTGCTCAATGGGCGCGACGCCGCAACACTCGCATTGCGCCGCCGCGAGATTGAAGTTGCTGGAGGCAAAGCGGCCATTGCTGCGTTTGACGTCTGCGACCGGGCCGCGGGCGACGACGCCATCGACGGCATCGTGGCGCGTTTCGGCCGGCTCGACATCCTCATCAACAACGCCGCCTTCGGTGTGCCGCGCGACTTCTTCGACATCTCCGACGACGACTGGCGCCTTTCACTGAACGTGGCGCTCGACTCGTGCTTCCGCCTCTCGCGCAAGGCGGCTGCAGGCATGGTGCAACGCGGTTGGGGCCGCATCGTGATGATCTCCTCGGTCAACGCACGTATCAGCCGCGGCACCAACACGGCCTACATCACCGCCAAGGCTGGGCTGGAAGGGCTCACACGCGGGCTGGCGGTCGAGGTGGCGGCCAAGGGTGTCACCGAGAACTGCATCGCGCCCGGCTACATGGCCACCGACATCAACACCGGCTTTCGCTCCGACCCGGCCCGTTACGAGTGGATTCGCCATCGCACACCGATGAAGCGCTGGGGCACCAGCGACGACCTGGCTGGCGCGGCCGTGTTCCTGTCCAGTGATGCGTCGGCCTTTGTCACCGGGCAGGTGCTGGTGGCCGACGGTGGGATGACGATTGCGATCTGAGCACGGCAATTAGCACCAAACCAGGGCGCCTGCAATAGGCCAATCGCTTCTCCCGTTCCGAGAATAGCCGTTGAGTTTTGTTATGTTTGGAATCAGAATCATCGACGTTATTGTCGAGAAGCCATCATCAACCCCAAGGAGGCACATCATGCAGATCCAAGCGGCTCCGGTTTCCAGTTCAGCAGGGCGATCGTTTCGCCGGCTCAGGCAGTGTTTGAAATTGCTCATACCCGCGGCGGCACTGTGGTGTGCCAATGCGATGGCAGCCATCACGGTGTTCGAATCGACCGGGGTTGACGCTGCTGCGATCACCCCGACGCGGGACGCATTCCGGACGGCTGTGGGTGGGGGCACGACGGCAGCGGCCAACGGAGACTTCGGCGGCCTGCGCCGGGAAATCAACTGGGATGGAGTGCCCGATCTGCGTGCCGACCCGAACTTCTTGCCCGCCAATTTTTTCAATGTCAATTCGCCGCGAGGCGTAGTTTTCAGCACACCCGGCACCGGCTTTCTGGTCAGCTCAAACGCCGGCACAGCTACTCCCATACTTTTTGGTTTCCCGGGTGACCTGGTGGCCTTCAGTGCGCAAAGGGTATTTGGGATCGTTGGCAGCACCACGATGGACATCAAGTTCTTTGTGCCTGGTACCACCACGGCGGCAACCACGAGCGCTTTCGCGTCGGTCTTTGTCGATCTCGAGAGCAACGACGCGATCGACTTCACAACCATGCAGTTCTTTGACAAAGACAACGTCGAAATATTCAGCCGCAAAGCACCCGCGACCAACGTCACGAAAAGCCTGTCGTTCCTGGGTGGTGTTGCCAATGCCGGCGAGCGCATCGCCAAAGTGACGATCACCACACCCAACAACTACCTGCTGAGCAATGGCGTGCGATTTAACGAGAGCAACGATTTCGTGATCATGGACGACTTCATCTACGCCACCCCCGCCGCCGTACCCGAGCCCGACATCTGGGCCATGATCCTGCTCGGCCTCGGTATCGTCGGCTGGAGAAGTCGCAAGCGGGCCTGACACCCGTGGGCCAGTTCTGGCTGATGAAGTCGGAGCCCACCGAGTGCTCGATCGACGACGCGCTGGCGGCTCGCAAGCACACGGTCCCCTGGACCGGTGTGCGCAACTACCAGGCGCGCAACTTCATGCGCGACGCCATGCAGACAGGCGACGGGGTGTTGTTCTACCACTCGAGTTGCCCCGAGCCGGGCATTGCCGGTATCGCCCGCGTCGCCTCCACCACCCGGAGCGACCCCACGCAGTTCGACCCTAGGTCGCCCTACTTTGATGCCGCGTCCAAACCCGAGGCGCCGCGTTGGTTGTTGCGCGATGTGCAGGCACTGAAGAAGACGCGCCTGCTCGGCTTGCCCGAGCTCCGCGCCACACCGGCACTGGCCGACCTGATCCTGCTGCGGCGGGGCAACCGGCTGTCGATCATGCCGGTGAGCGAGGTGCACTGGCGGTTGATCACGGAGCAGCTAGTGGGAGGTGGATAGGCCTGCTCAATGCTACGGACAATGTGGCACGCGTGCGTCCGTTCGCCCTGAGCTTGTCGAAGGCGTAGAAGCGGAAGCTTGACTCAGCTGGGCCGGGAGCAATCCACAACAATCACTGCGATCTTGTGGCGCAATTCCTCGGGAACTGTTGCCGCAAGCCGCTTCTGCAACTCATGCGGCGTTTTGGGGCGTGCACCACCATCGCCAGGGGCGGAATCAAATTTCCCGGCAAACCAGAACACCAGGTAGATGCCGTACCCGCCACTTGCAGGGTCGCGGCAATATTTGGTAACCAACTGCTCCCGGATCGCTTTCCAAACGTCGCGATGCGTCTCGCGCTTTATTTCGATCGGAATGTGAAGAAGCGGCGAAACCATGACCTTGATATCGGCCCTTTTTTCGTCAACGTACCGGCTCTCGGGCTCAGCCGAAATGCCCAAAGGGTCCAACCGCAGCTTCAAATCCGATAACAAGGTATCACGGCAATGGTCTTCAATTTTTGGACTCGTGCTGTTCCAGTATTGACGGTAGTCGTTGGTGTTGCCGTCGCGAATTATGCGCACTAGCTGCCGCAAATGTTCAACTGTCAGTGCCCATAGATCGGCGGCATTGGCTGGATTCAAATTCGCTAAAGTCGCGCACACTTGTGCGACCGACGCTGGCTTGAAAAAGGCTTTTCTCCGGGTGATGCGTTGGTCATAGTCTGCGCGTCCCAGAGCGTCGGCCCATTGCGTCATGTCATCGCGCTTCTGCAATTCAGCAATTGCCCTCACAGCTTCATCGCTCACGCTGGCCGCCAGCATTGAAATGAGGCCGCCAACAAAACGCCCCATCTCCATACCTGCTGTCACCCACACCGCCCGCCTCGACGTTAAATGCAAAGGCCGGGATCTGGGACCAAGCACCTCAATCAAAAATGCTTGCGCAGTGGCTGACATTGGGATGGAGATCGCCCTCTCGACTTGATCGTGCAGCAGGGCAAAAAGATGGCTGGTACGTAACTGGGTCCTGTCGACAAACTGTCTGGCAGGCTCCAGATACAAATCGGATGCGACTTGTACGCCAATTGTTAGCCAGTAGACGTGCTGCGCGACGTCCATCCCGGCACATGCCAGCCGGTGCGCGATCAATTCAAGCTGGGATGCCGTGTCCACACTGCCTAACATTGCAATAATCAAATGCCGAAGGCTCTGCAACTGCTTCCTGCTGGCCTTGATTGGAAGGGCTGCTATGAGCTTGGGCACGATCTGCCTAGCAACCTCTTGGTAGGCAACGTCATACGCCAAGGCAAACAGGCCGTCCGGATGCTCTTTTTGGGCAACGATTTGCATTGAAATCAAGTTCGTCATAACGACAGCCACTCGGTCTGGTCGTCGCGCAAGCAACTCATTGAACCACTTGGAAGACGCATTGATATTGCTCGTCAACTGGAAGGCAACGACCGCTTCGATTGTCGAGTTAGGCAAATCAACTGCCGCGACTGATCTCTCTCCATGGAGAATTTCCATGGCCGCCAGGCAGGGGCTTGCCAAGGTGTACCTTTGGCCTTTGACGGCGAGTTCGATTATTTGTGAGGCCGATGGCAGATCGTCTCGAAAGACACATTTGCGCAAACCCGTCAAGGCAAGCTGTACCCACCTGTCGTCATGGTTCAACAGTGCAAGCAAACGGGCCTCGGGTGACGATTCATTTGAATCGCCAAATATGTTGAGATATGCATCCGCGATAGCTCCAAGCGCGCCCAGATGTGCAACGCCATCAGCAAAACTCGGCAAGGTCTTTCGAAAAAAAACGATCTTCTGATGTGACTCCTCGGCATGTCGTTGCTTATGCTCGGCCTCTCGGTCTAGCGAGTCCTGTTTCACCTTCGGCGGTGGATAGGTGCTTCGCAAGCGTGCTTCAATCCAATCGCGATCATTTTCGTGTCCATCAGACCATTGCTCAAGCATGTAGAGCGCCGCGTCATCCGATAACCTGGTGCGATATAGGTCAAACGAATCCCAAACAAGCATCCGGCGCAAGTCATCGGCGGCGCAGGTATCGGCCAATGACAAATACCACTGCTGCGCGTCAACTGGCTCTGGGGCTCGATACAGTTGCGAACGAACGTGCCACAGCTTGCTGAAACCATCGACCTTTGCATCCGCCAGCAAGCCAAGCCCATGGACCAGTAATGCCTTATAGGTGGATGCCTGGTCGCCCAGCCATTTCGCCAGAGCGGCCTTATGCGGCTGCTCAAGCGGGCAATAGTGCCCTGGGCTAAGACCCAGACCCAACCACCTGTATAGCTGCGGCACTCCGATAGAAACTCCGTTCTGTGTCACCCCTTGCACAAGCAGTTCCCCCACAAGCCTTGTCATGTGAAATTCGTCGTATTGATTGCTTAGTTGAAATCCCGTTGAGATCAAGGCATCCAGAAGGACTGGTGCGTCGGCTTGCACGCCCTGTTTCGGCATGTTGTGCCAGAAGCGCCAATAGGCACCGCCAATCAACCTGTCTGACTTGGGCTTTCTGAAGTACTTCCATATCTCTTCTGACGGAATATGCTTCGGATAAAGGGCGCGCAGCAACATGCCCAGCAACTCATCCTCCAAGTCCTCCACACGGTTGTCGTGTATGTCGGTCAGCAGCTGCGTGAGAGGCAGCCATCGAGCTGCCGCAGCCGCATATCCGATCAGGACTTTCAAAGCATCTTTACGTGAACTCGGCCAAAAGGTCTTGTCACGCACAAGCCGCTCAAGCTGTGGCATCAATGTCGGCATGGGGTACCCATGTGCCAGAGCATCCAATACGCAGTCAAGCAACACCTGATGTGCCGGACTTCTGTCCGCAGCGCAAAGTAGTCCTCTGAATTCCTCCACCATATCCGGCGTTGCCAAAGCACCAAACGGGCTACTTGCCCAGTTCTGACTGCGGAAATAGGTGTACCGCTGCGCTTCCCCGCGCAAGGCGCCGAGCACATGCAACTTCTCCAAGCGCGTGAAGTTGCGGACGTCCCCATGGATCACTACGCCCAGGACATCGCGATCAATCAGCTCCCTACGCAATTCCTCGGTTCCGGTTGCTGCCAGCCATGCATGCAGGCCACGCAACGCGGGCACCACGCCGCCGTCCTCGCCCAGCATCAAGGCGAGAACGCGGTTTGCCGGCAAGCCATTGCGAATGCGTGAAATCAAATATTGCGCGCCGAGATACTCGGCAACGGTTCTGTGCAGGGGCCGGAAACCACCAAGGCCATCGCCTCTGAACAAGTTGGTTTCAAGGGTGGTTTGGCACGTTGCCATGGTCGGGGAACCGGCGATGCTGGCCAATTCTGGTAGCGCAAGCACATCCCCTTGGTGCTCGTCCTGCCGTTGCAAAGTTATCACCGCGCTGCCCGACAGCAGGGACACAGCGTTTAGAAACGCGGCGGCTTGCAGCAATTTGTCGTCGGAGAAGGCGCGATGTCTTTTGGTTGCGTTGTGTGCGCTGTTGCGCTCTCGAACCAATTGCGCGCAAGCCATTTCGTATGTTGCTGCTTTGCTATCTGGCCAGCCCTTCGTGGTGGCTTTGACCAGCATGCGCAGGGTTTGCGGGTTGTCCAGCAAGCCTTCGAGGTCACGCTTTTTCGCCTCTTGAACAAACTCAGCGACCTGACCCTCGGTACATGGGTGCCAGTGCGCGATCAAAGCTCGAATTTGGGCTTTCTCCAATGGCGCGAGGTGCAGTTCCAAGAAGTGTTCTTGCCCCACCAGATACTGCAACGCGGCACTGTCTGTATTGCCGCGCCAGTCTGCCTCACGGCATGAAATGCGAAACCGCGGCGTGCCCAGTTGCTGGAGCTTGCCGCGTATTTGCCCCAACACTGCCGCGCCCGCCACGCTGCCTGCAGAAATTTCATCCAAGCCGTCGATAAAGATGGGCTCGTGCCAACCGGCGGGCAAACCCAGTTCCATAAAGTTGATCGCGCTGATGAACTGTCCGCCTTCCGCCTCGCTCAGCATCTGGAAGGAGTCTGATTTTCCCGCGCCCGGGTCGGCGATCAGTACCCAGGCCTGAATATCGCGGAAGTTACCAATTGCCTCCGGCTCTGAGAGCGTGCCGTCGTCTGCCCGCACGCGCACGTTTCGCGTCAGCGGGATACGTTCTGAATCGTGATTGTTGAGCTTACGCACAGGCACACTCATTCCAGATCAAGCCAATGCACCAACGGGTACGATAAGAACTCTGTCAGGTCTATCCCGCCGGCTCCAACCAGCAAGCGTTTGGAGCCTGGGTGGCGTTTGACAAATTCGGTAAGTCCGCCCAGCTTGCCTGCGGAGCTGCCGCTTTTCACCTCAATGGCGGTCAGTCGGATGGCATTGCAAATCACAAAGTCCACTTCATGCGGGCTCTCACGCCAATAACTGACCTCTTCGTTGGTGGCCGCTGTATTGCAGAGGTGTGCCCCCACCGCGCTTTCAACCAGCCGCCCCCAATAGCTGCGGTCGACCTGCGCCTGCGCAAACGTGTATGGCGTAGCGCTGGACATCAATGCCGCGTTGAGCACATTGAATTTCGGAGCGGACGCCCGTCTGCGTGCCACTCCCACATGGTATTTTTGCAGGCCCGTCAACAGGCCTGCGTTGCCCAACAGGTCAAGGTAACCCGCCAAGGTTGTTTCGTTTCCGGCGCCTTTCAATTGCCCTTTGACCTTGCCCAGAGCCAGTATCTGACCCGAGTAGCTCGCGCCCAAGGTGAAAAGTTGTTTAAGCAGAGCGGGCTTGTCCACCCTGGTCATTTGAAGAATATCGGTGTCGATGCTGGGCTGCACCAGGCTTGCCAGAACATAGTTACGCCAGCGCTCCTCGTTGCGGATCAGGCGGGCGCTGCCAGGGTAACCGCCAAAATAAATGTATTCATCAAGCGTGAAATCAAACGCCTGATGCATCTCGATGAAGGACCAATGCGCGACACGTACCAGCTCGTAGCGCCCGGCCAGACTTTCGGTCATACCTTTTTGCATCAGTAACGGCGAGCTGCCCAACAAGATGACATGCATTTCGAGACTGTGGGCGCGGTCTGCATCCCATAAACCTTTGACCGTTTCCGACCAGCGCGGGACTTTCTGGATTTCGTCCAACACGAATACGAAGGGCCGATGGGGACTGTTCTGTTCGAACGCCTCGCCCCTGGAGGCCTCGAATAGCTGTCGCGCGGTTTGCCAAGCGCGTACCAGCCAGGAGGCGTCGCGCGGCGCACCGTCAACATCGCTGGTACGCGGCGTCAGGCTGGTTTGGGTCAAGGCAAATGGGGCGCCGGGCTGATCAACGGCAACAAAATGGTGCTCGAATCTTTCCAAAGCTTGGCGCACCATGGTTGTTTTGCCCACTTGTCTGGGTCCGGCAACAATCGTGATGAATTGGGGAAGCTCCTGCAAGCGTTCCCGCAGCACTTGAACCTGATGCCGATAGAAAGTCATAACTCGTACTGAGTAAATTTACTCAATATGATTTCACAAAGGGCGCAAAATGTCAATTTCGAGCCTGCAGGCCCAGCGCACCGCGACGCGACGGCGAGCCAACCAGCGCATGAAGTCCCGGGCACCCACGTCGTGCGCCGCCCGTAGGCTGGTACTCGAACAAGCCTGCCTCACAACGCGGCGTAGACCGCGTCAAGCAGGCGTTGGCGGCTCGGTGCTTGCGTCGCTCATGGCGTCGCGCCGTCCACAAACTTCGCGGCCCGCTTTTCCAGCCCGGACCGGGCCGCCTCGATCTGGTTCGGGCTGCCGATCAGGCGGGCCTGCTCGTCCGATTCGGCCTGCAGCAATTCGGCGGGTGTCGCATGCAAGGAGCGATTGAACAAGCGCTTGGCCGCGCGGATGGCGTCCGGGCTGCTGCGCGCCATTTGCCGGGCCATGGCCAGCGCGTCGGCCAGCGGGTCGTCACACAAACGCGTGGCCAGCCCGATCTGCACGGCTTCCGGGGCTGACACGATGCGCCCGCTGAAAGTCAGCTCACGCACGATATCCGCGCGCACCAGTTGTTGCATCAGCACGATGCCCGCCATGTCGGGCACCAGGCCCCACTTGATCTCCATCACCGACATCCTGGCCTGCGGTTCGATCAGCCGCACATCGGCACCCAGCGCGATCTGGAGACCTCCGCCAAAGGCTACGCCGTGTACCGCAGCGATCACCGGCACCGGCAACTCATGCCAGACCCACGCCACCTGCTGCGGGCCGTTGGCCAGACCGTGGGTGCGCGCGCGCAAGTCGGCCATGGGCGGTGTGTTGTCGGCGGCCTCGCTCATCGTCTGGAACCGGCCCATGTCGAGGCCGGCACAGAACGCGCGCCCCTCTCCGGACAGCACCACCGCGCGCACCTGCGGCAAATGGCGCAACTGCTCGCCGGTGTTGCGCAGGGCATCGAACATGGCCGCATCCAGCGCGTTCATCTTGTCGGCACGGTTCATCCGCACGTGGGCGACACCGTCATCCCCGATGGTGAGCAAAACCCTGTCGTTCATGTGGTTCTCCTTGAGTGATTCCGTGACAAAACGTCGAGCAACCATAACAGCGCCAGTGCCGCGATGGCCAGGCCCGCCACCAGTGCGATCCAAAAACCCTGTGCACCCATGGGTTGTGCCGGGTGCCAGGGCGCCCAGGCAGGTGCCAGACCCAGCACACAACCCAGCGGCAGGCACAAGCCCCAGAAAGCCGCCAGGTGGATCAGCATGGGCGCGCGCGTCACCTTGTAGGCACGGATGGCGCAGCTGGTGGCCACCTGCGTCGCGTCGGGCAGCTGGAACAAGGCCGCAAACACGAGTAGCTGGGCCGCCAGCGCCGCCACGGCCGCATCGTTGGTGTAGGCCGTGGCAATCTGCGTAGTGAGCAACGCAATCAGCAGCGCCGTCACCGACGCCGCCGACAATGCCATGCCCACACCGACCCAGGACCGGAAACGCGCCTGGTGGGTGTCCCCACCGCCCAGGGCCTGCCCGACCCGTGTCAACAAGGCGGTGCCCAGGCTCATTGGCAACATGAACACCAGCGAGGCGAAATTCAGCGCGATCTGGTGCGCCGCCACCTGTGCGGTACCGAAGCCCGCCACCAGCAGCGCGATCAGGCTGAAGGCGCTGGTCTCGGCAAAATAAGTCACACCGATCGGCAAACCAATTCGCAGCAAAGTCCGGATCTCGGGCCAGCGCGGTGGCTCGAAACTGGTCAGCGGCTGTGTGTTTGCATAGGCGGGCGAACGCCGTATCCACCACATGATCGCCGCCAGGTTGAACCAGACGCAACACAAGGTGGCCCACGCACAACCGACACCGCCCAGGCGCGGAAAACCCCACTGGCCAAATACCAGCAATCCGTTCACCACGATGTTCAAGGCCAGCGCCAGCAAGGCGATCACCATCATCGGCTTGGTCTGGTTCACGCTGGCGCTGTAGCCATACAGAACCCGGTAACAACAGAACGCGGGCAGGGCGAAACTGATCACCAGCACGAACTCGCGCGCCACGTCACGCACCACCGGCTCGATCGCCATGAAGCTGAACACCAGCGCGCCGGCATTCGCCACCAGCATCGCCAGCACACCAGCGCCCAGGGCGTTCCACAAGGCCTGTCGCACGACACCGGGAATACGCCCCCACTGCGCGGCACCCGCGTGTTGCGAGACGATCGGGTTCACCGCCATCAGCAAGCCCATCAGGGTCACGATGACGATGTGCCAGATCGATACCCCCAGTGACACACCCGCCAGGTCCTGCGCCGAAGCGTGGCCGGCCATGGCCACATCCACCACGCCCATGCCGACCGTGGCGAGCTGCCCGATCAGGATCGGCCAGGCCAGCTGCCACAGGGCAGAGGCTTCCACACGGACAGCGGGGGAAGAAAGGCGGCGCACAGGAGGATGGGCTATGGACGGGACCGGGCATTGTGCCGCACTGCCCCATCGGCTACAGTTTGCACGATGCAAGTCGTTCCCCAACCTGCACCCTGTGGCGCCATCATTCTTGGTGTCAAGCTCTCGGACCCATGGGACTCGACAGTTGCCGCCCGGCTTCGCAGCGCATGGTTACAGCACCAGGTGCTGGCATTTCCCGGGCAGGATTTGACGCTGCACGATCTGGAACGTTTTGCCCTGACCATAGGGCCGTTCGGAAGCGACCCGTACTTTCGTCCCGTCGCCGGGCACCCGCACGTCGCCCAGGTGCGACGTGATGCAGACGAAACCACGCCGCTGTTTGCGGAATCGTGGCACTCGGACTGGAGTTTTCTGACGCATCCCCCAGCGGCTACCGCGCTGTACGGCAACGTTGTTCCACCGCTCGGCGGCGACACCCTGTTCGCCAACCAATACGCCGCATGGGAGGCGTTGCCAACTGCGACCAAGTTTCTGCTGCAGGGCAAACACGGCATCCATTCGGCGCGGCGCGGTTACGCGCCCGGCGGCATGTATGGCGCCAACGACAAGGGCCGCTCCATGGCTATCAC
>JAYVRP010000963.1:0-11985 GCA_043776215.1 Rhodoferax sp.
GGTGACGTCGACGTGGCGGGCGATGGTCTGTCTGCGACGTTCCGGCTGCGGACCGAGGCGCGTTTTCACAATGGCGACCCTGTGCTTGCGGCGGACGTGAAGCACAGCTTCGATACCCTGTTGGGCCCTTTCACGTCGCCGGCGTACAAGAACTTGCTGGAGGACGTCGCTGGGCTCGACGTGGTGGACGACCTGACCGTGCGCTACAGGTTCAAGAAACCGAATCGGGAGCTACCGCTGACGGTGGGCGGTTTGCCAGTCTTCAGTCGCAAGTGGGGCATGGAGAATGGCAAACCCAAGACTTTCGACAAAGTGGTGATGGATGTTCCCATTGGCAGCGGGCCCTACAAGATCGGCCCGGTCAAGTTCGGACGTGACATCACCTATGTGCGGGATCCATCGTATTGGGCCCGTGACTTGAATGTGCGCCGCGGCACCGGGAATTTCGACCGCATCACGGTCAAGATCTACAAGGACAACACGGCGCGCCTGGAGGCGCTCAAGGCCGGCGAATTCGACCTGATGCGGTTTTTTTCGGCCGGTGACTGGGCCCGCCGTGTCAACGGCAAACGCTTCGATACGGGTGAGTTGGTAAAGGCGGAATTCAAACACCGGCTGCCATCTGGCTTCCAGAGTTACGTACTCAATACACGGCGCGAAAAGCTCAAGGACGCTCGGGTGCGCCAGGCGCTGGGCCTGGCACTCGACTACGAGTGGATGAACCGGCAGATGTTCTACAACTCCTACTCCCGGGTCAGTGGCCTGTTCGGGAATACGGATTGCGAGGCGCGTGGCGCGCCGTCCCCCGACGAACTGGCAATGCTCGAGCCGGTGCGTGCGTCCGTACCGCCTGCCGCATTCGGCCCCATGGTGGTTCCGCCACGTACTGATGGGGGTTCGTCCCTGCGCGCCAACCTGCGTCTGGCACAGGCCTTGTTCCGCGACGCAGGATGGGAGGTGCGCGACGGAAAGTTGCGCAATGCCAAGGGAGAAGCGTTTGTGGTCGAATACCTGGACAGCAACGAGGGGGGCGCCCGGACAGTCACACCCTGGGCGCGCAACCTGGAGAAGATTGGTGTCCAGCTCGTATTTCGCCCGGTGGACTTCGCCTTGTACCAGCAACGTCTGCAAAAGTTCGAGTTCGACATCACGTCACTGGCCTACCAGGGCACCCATTCTCCGGGGCAGGAATACGCCGATATCTTTGGCAGCAAGGCGGCCGACATTGAAGACTCCGGCAACCTGTCAGGAGTCAAGAGCCCGGCGATCGACAGCCTGATCCTGCGCATGACCAGTGCCAAGACCAAGGCGGAGTTGTTGCCCGCGTGCAGGGCGCTGGAGCGTGTTGTGAGCCACAGCCATCTGATGATCCCGCAGTGGACGGCCGGCACCCATCGCATCGCCTACAACGCCTGGCGCCTGGCCCGCCCAGCCGCAATGCCGCCTTACGCATTAGGCGAAGGGTGGGCTATTGACACGTGGTGGGCCAGGTAGGCCATGTTTACTTACGTTCTCAAGCGCTTGTTGCTTATGATTCCCACCTTGCTGGGCATCTTGCTGATCACCTTTGCCGTGATCCAGTTCGTGCCGGGAGGGCCCGTGGAGCAGTACCTGGCGGAGGCCAAGGCCGGTTCCGGTACGGCGGCAGAGGGCGGGGGCCTCAGCTACCGCGGCGCGCAGGGGGTCGATCCGAAACGAATCGAGCAGATCAAGGCCCTGTATGGATTTGACAAACCACCACATGAGCGTTTCCTGCAGATGCTGGGGCGTTTCGCGCGTTTCGATCTGGGCACCAGTTTCTTCCAGAACAAGGATGTAGCGCAGTTGATCATCGACAAGCTTCCGGTGTCGATCAGCCTGGGCCTGTGGACGTTCTTCATCAGTTACCTGGTCGCTGTGCCCTTGGGGGTGGCCAAGGCGGTGCGCGCGGGGTCACGTTTCGATGCGCTCACCACCTTGCTGATCCTGTTTGGGTATGCCATCCCGGGTTTTGTCCTCGGTGTTGCGCTGCTGGTGATTTTTGGTGGGCAATTGCAGTGGTTTCCCTTGCGCGGACTCACGTCAAGCAACTGGGATGAACTGACCTGGGGTGCCCGCATCACCGATTACCTGTGGCACATCACCCTGCCGGTCACGGCCATGGTGCTCGGCAGTTTTGCCACTACTGCGATGCTGACCAAGAATTCGTTTCTCGAAGAAATCCGCAAACAGTACGTCGTGACAGCGCGCGCGAAGGGGCTCAGCGAGGGTCGGGTGTTGTGGCGACACGTGTTTCGCAATGCCTTGATTCCCATCATTACCGGATTCCCGGCCGCCTTTATCGGTTCTTTTTTTGCCGGTGCCTTGCTGATTGAAACCCAGTTTTCCCTGGACGGCATGGGGTTGCTGAGTTACGAGAGTGTCATCCGCCGCGACTACCCGGTGGTACTGGGCACCCTGTACCTGTTCACGCTGATCGGGTTGGTCACGAAACTCGTATCCGACCTGTGTTACGTGTGGGTGGATCCCCGGGTGAAGTTTGACTGACATGGCCAACCCCATTGACCTGCGGGGCCGTGTTGCGTCGCCCACCTTGCGCGCCTGGCGGCGGTTTCGCCGCAACCGGCAAGGCTTTTGGAGCCTGGTGGTATTTTGTGTGTTGGTCGTGGGCAGCCTGTGTGCCGAGCTGGTATCGAATGACCGCCCTTTGGTGGTTCGTTACGAAGGCTCGACCTATTTTCCAATGCTCGTGAGTTACCCGGAGAAGACCTTCGGCGGCGATTTCGAAACTGCGACCGACTACCTGGATCCGTTCATCCGCGAACGCCTGGCCAGTGGCTCCAATTGGGCCCTTTTTGCACCCAATCCCTATGGCCCCAGAACGCTCAACTATTTTGCCGAAGAGCCGAACCCGTCCAGGCCGACGAGGGCCAACCTGCTGGGCACGGACGATCGCGGGCGAGACCTGCTGGCACAGTTGATCTACGGCTTTCGAGTCAGCGTGTTGTTTGCTTTGGCGCTGACGATCACCGGCACCTTGCTGGGCGTTGTTGCCGGTGCAGTGCAAGGCTTTTATGGCGGCAAGATCGACCTGGCTTTTCAGCGCTTCATAGAGATCTGGGGCTCGGTGCCGGAGCTTTATCTGCTGATCATATTCAGTGCCATTTTTGCGCCGAGTATTGCTCTCTTGCTGGTCTTGTTGAGCCTATTCGGCTGGATGGGCCTGTCGGACTACGTGCGAGCCGAGTTCCTGCGCAACCGCCAGATGGACTACGTGCGCGCAGCGCGCGCACTCGGTGTAGGCAACTGGCAGATCATCGTGCGCCATGTCCTGCCCAACAGCCTGACACCGGTGGTGACCTTTCTTCCGTTTCGCATGAGTGGTGCGATCCTGTCGCTGACTGCACTGGATTTTCTGGGGTTGGGTGTGCCACCTGGAACGCCGTCGCTGGGCGAGTTGTTGTCGCAAGGCAAGAACAACATTGATGCATGGTGGATTTCCCTGTCGACTTTCGCGGTACTCGTGGTCACGCTTCTGCTGCTGACGTTCATGGGCGATGCTCTGCGCGACGCGCTGGACCCGCGCAAGGCCGAGCGTGATCCGGCACCGGACGCGAAGGGCCAACCATGAACCTGCTCGAGGTGCACGGCCTGCGGGTGGCCTTTGACGGCAAGGACGTCGTCCGGGGTATCGATTTTTCGATTGCCCGTGGTGAAAAGCTGGCTCTGGTCGGAGAGTCTGGTTCCGGAAAGACGGTGACGGCGCTGAGCCTGTTGCGGCTGGCCATGAATGCCCATTGCAGTGGCAGTGTGACATTCGCGCTTCAAGGCGGTGAGGTCGATCTGCTGGCCTTGCCGGAGCGGCAACTGCAGGCGATCCGTGGACAGGACATCGCCATGATTTTCCAGGAACCCATGACGGCGCTCAACCCCTTGTTTACCGTCGGGGAGCAGATCGCCGAAGTGCTTCTACTCAAGCAGGGCATGGACCGCTCGCGCTGCGCCGAGGCCGCCGTGGCCTTGCTGGCCCGTACCGGCATACCGGAGCCACAACGGCGCGCGCAGGCTTTCCCCCACCAGTTGTCGGGCGGACAGCGACAGCGGGCCATGATCGCCATGGCATTGGCCTGCAAGCCCGCGTTATTGCTGGCGGATGAACCCACGACAGCCCTCGACGTGACCGTGCGCAGCCAGATTCTTGACCTCTTGTCGGAGCTGCAGCACGAGTACGGCATGGCGATCCTGATGATTACCCACGACCTGAATCTGGTACGCAAGTTCGCGGATCGGGTTGCCGTGATGGAGAGCGGCGTCATCGTCGAGCAGGGCGCAGTGGCGCAGGTATTGTCGCAGCCGAAGCATCCGTATACGCGCAAGCTGATTGACAGCCGGCCGGAGCGCCATGTCGTGGAAATATCGCCCGGCTCCGGGTCGTCTACCACAGTGGCGCAGCCGCTGCTGGAGGCCCACGAGGTGACGGTAACCTACCCGGTACGCTTGCCAGGCATCAAGGGCTGGTTTTGCAAGGGAGCGTTCGTGGCCGTGCGGAGCGCGAGTTTCCAGGTGATTGCCGGCCAGACATTGGGTGTGATTGGTGAGTCCGGCTCCGGCAAATCCACCTTGGCCCTGGCGGCGCTGGGGTTGCAGCAGTTCAGCGGTGAACTCCAGGTCGATGGGCAAGCATGGGGGCGTGATGCGGCGTCGGACAAGGTTCTGCGACGCACCATGCAGGTCGTTTTCCAGGACCCGTTTTCGTCCTTGTCGCCACGCATGACAGTGGAGGAAATAGTAGGCGAGGGGCTGCTGGTCCATGCGCCGCACCTGGGCCCGAAGCAGCGGCAACAGAAGGCACTTGTCGCGCTCGCCGAGGTCGGACTGGACGAGCAACAATTCCCCAACATTCTGGGGCGGTATCCGCACGAGTTTTCCGGCGGGCAACGCCAGCGCCTGGCCATTGCGCGAGCGCTGATCGTCGAACCACGCCTGCTCGTGCTGGACGAGCCCACGAGTGCCCTGGATGTCACGATCCAGAAGCAGGTGCTGGACCTGCTGCAACGGCTGCAAAGGGAGCACGGGCTCAGTTACATGCTCATCACCCACGACGTGGATGTGATTCGGGCGATGGCGCACCATGTGATGGTCATGAAAGATGGGGAAATTCTGGAGGCAGGGACGGTGTCGGAGGTATTGGAGCGGCCCAGGCATCCCTACTCGGTAAGCCTCGTGCGCGCGGTCGCATGAGTTGCGGTCCTTTTTGCGCGATTTGCCGTCAATTGCCGTGACAAACAGCGAATTTTTGGGCTAGAATCGCCGCTTCACGACCAAACGGGCGGGTTTCTACCGCCCGTTTTTTTTGGTCAAACGGATTTCATCCGTGGGTGCAATGGAGCTTGAGGATTCAAAACGGGTGTCACTGCAGCAAGTCGTTGAACAAACAGTAGCCGGTCTGGGTTACGACCTCGTCGAGATTGAGCGCTCGGCCGGTGGGTTGTTGCGCATCACGATCGACCTACCCTGGGTTCCGGTGGCTGGGGGTGCGCTGGCAAGCGAGCAGTTTGTGACGGTGGAGGATTGCGAAAAGGTGACCCGGCAGCTTCAGTTTGCTCTCGAGGTCGAGGCGGTGGAGTACAAACGGCTCGAGGTGTCCTCGCCGGGTATCGACCGCCTGCTTCGTGGCGAGCGAGACCTCGAACGGTTCATCGGTTCGATAGTGGACATCAGTCTGAAGGCGCCAGTCGGCATTGCGGCACAGGGGCTGGTCAGTGCCAATCGCAAGAAATTTCGAGGCACGCTGGAGCGTGGCGCTCTGGCCTGGCAGATCGTCTGGAGCGACGCACCGGTCGCCAAGCCCGGCCAGCGAGTGAGCAAGAAGCGCGCGCCGGTGCCGCATCAGGTGCTCGGTTTTTCGCTGGACGAGGTACGCGAGGTGCGACTTGCTCCCATCGTGAGTTTCAAGGGCCGCGGGACCAAGACTGTCGATGGCGCGACACAGGGTTGAAGCGGTGGATTGTGCGGGATGCAGGTTGTGGGTCTGGATGACATCTACCACAACAATGACTTTAGGAGAGTAATGGCATGAATCGCGAAATGTTGATGTTGGTGGACGCCATCTCACGCGAGAAAAGCGTGGAGCGTGACGTCGTTTTTGGCGCTGTCGAGGCCGCTTTGGCGCAAGCGACCAAGAAGTTGTACCCGGGGGACGTGGACATTCGCGTTGCGGTGGACCGGGACAGCGGCAATTATGAAACCTTCAGGCGTTGGCATGTGGTACCCGATGAAGCGGGCCTGCAACTGCCCGACCAGGAAATCCTGCTGTTCGAGGCGATCGAGCAGATCCCGGACGTCGAGGTCGATGAATACATCGAGGAGGCCGTAGCGTCTGTGCCCATCGGACGTATTGGCGCGATGGCGGCGAAGCAGGTGATCCTCCAAAGAATTCGTGACGCCGAGCGGGAAATGCTGCTCAACGACTTCATGTCGCGCGGCGACAAGATATTCGTGGGCACAGTCAAACGCCTGGACAAGGGTGACATCATCGTGGAAAGCGGCCGTGTCGAGGGGCGTTTGCGGCGCAGCGAGATGATCCCCAAGGAGAATCTGCGATCCGGTGACCGGGTCCGCGCCATGATCATGGAGGTGGATCTCACATTGCGCGGGGCTCCCATCATCCTGTCGCGCTCGGCCCCTGAATTCATGATCGAGTTGTTCCGCACCGAGGTGCCGGAAATCGAGCAGGGCCTGCTTGAAATCAAATCCTGTGCGCGGGACCCCGGTTCGCGCGCCAAGATTGCCGTCCTGTCGCATGACAAACGCGTTGACCCCATCGGTACCTGCGTCGGTGTGCGCGGCACACGGGTCAACGGCGTGACCAATGAACTGGCTGGCGAACGCGTTGACATCGTCCTGTGGAGTGAAGATCCGGCGCAGTTCGTGATCGGTGCATTGGCGCCTGCCAACGTGTCGTCGATCGTGGTGGACGAAGAGCGTCACGCGATGGATGTGGTGGTGGACGAAGAAAACCTGGCCATCGCCATTGGCCGGGGTGGCCAGAACGTGCGCCTGGCCTCGGACCTGACCGGCTGGAAGATCAACATCATGGACGCCGCCGAGTCGGCCCAGAAGCTGGCCACCGAGACGGATTCCGGCCGCCGCCTGTTCATGGAAAAACTCGACGTGGATGAGGAGATTGCAGACATCCTGATCGCGGAGGGGTTCACCAGCCTCGAAGAAGTAGCCTATGTGCCCCTGCAGGAAATGCTTGAAATCGAGAGCTTCGACGAGGAGACCGTTAACGAACTGCGCACCCGGGCCAAAGATGCGCTCCTGACGATGGAAATCGCCCATGAGGAAAATGTGGACGAAGTTTCCCAGGACCTGCGTACGCTCGATGGCCTTAATGCCGAACTGATCGGCAAACTGGCCGACGGTGGAATTCATTCTCGCGACGACCTGGCCGACCTGGCCGTGGACGAGCTCACAGAAATCACTGGCCAGTCCGAGGACGAAGCCAAGGCCCTGATCATGAAAGCGCGCGAACATTGGTTTACCAATGAAGCCGCTTCTCACGAGTAGTGGTCATGAAAGGTAGCACAACAAATGTCCAGTACGACCGTCGCCGAGTTTGCAAACGAACTCAAGAAGTCCACCGCAACGCTGCTTGAGCAGCTCAAGGCCGCAGGTGTAGCCAAAGCAGCCGCGTCCGACACACTGACTGACGCCGACAAGCACAGTCTGTTGAATTATCTGCACGCCAGCCATGGCACTTCCATGGCCGAGCGCAAGAAGATCACGCTGGTCAAAAAGTCCACCAGCGAGATCAAGCAGGCGGACTCCACGGGAAAGGCCCGAACGATCCAGGTCGAAGTGCGCAAGAAGCGCACGTTCGTGCGGCGTGATGATGGCACCGAGAGCCCCGCGGAAGCACTCGCGCCCGAGCCAGTTGCACCGGCTGTCGTGGTCCCGGCCATCGACCACGCCGAATTGGCGCGGCGTGAGGAAGAGGCACGCAGGCAGGCGGAACTGATTCGCCGGCAGGAGGAAGAGCTTGCACTGAAACGCCAGCAGCGCCACGAGCAAGAAGCTCGGGCACGCGCGGTTGCGGAGGCAGCAGCGGAATCGGCGGCCAAGACCAAGGCTCTGGCTGAGGTCTCGGACAGCCCGGCGGACGACCGTGCGGCCGACGAAGCAGCGCAAATGCAGGTTGCCAAGGCCCAGGAAGTCGCCAAGGAGAAGGTTGCAGCCGAGTCCAAGGCCCGCGCCGATGAGGAGGCCGCACGCGCCGCCGATCTGGGCAATCGCCGGCGTAAAGCCGAAGCCGAGGCCGCCGCGATCCGGACCATGATGGCCACGCCCAAGAAGGTGCTGGTTGCGAAACGTCCGGAAGAGATCAAGCCTGTAGCCAAACCAGGCACGGCGGAAGATGCCAAGGCTGGTGTCAAGGGCACACTGCACAAGCCTGCTGCCGGGAGCGTGATGAACAAGGCGCCCCGGCCTGGCGCGCCAGGAACCAGCAGCCCGGGAGCGGGCCCGGGTTCCGGCAAAGAGGTCAAGTCGGCCAAGCTGTCGAGTAGCTGGGCGGGCGATCCAGCCAAGAAAAAGGCCATACCGACGCGCGGCGACACCGGCGCCGGTGCCGGCCGGGGTACTTGGCGCGGCGGTCCGCGTGGCAAGCGCGGCCATGATCGTGATCGCGACGACCATGTGGTTGCCGCACCGGTCGAGGCGCGCATCATGGAGGTGCACGTGCCCGAGACGATCACGGTGGCCGAACTCGCCCACAAGATGGCGGTCAAGGCTTCCGAGGTGATCAAGCACCTGATGAAGCTCGGCCAAATGGTCACCATCAACCAGCCGCTGGATCAGGACACAGCGATGATCGTGGTTGAAGAGATGGGCCACAAAGCCATCGTCGCCGCCCTGGACGATCCGGAAGCCTTCACCTACGACGAGGGGACCCAGACGGGCGCCGAGTCACTGCCGCGCGCACCTGTGGTGACCGTCATGGGCCACGTGGACCACGGCAAGACCTCGCTGCTGGATTACATCCGGCGTGCCAAGGTGGCGTCGGGTGAAGCCGGTGGCATCACCCAGCACATCGGTGCCTACCACGTGGAAACACCGCGCGGGATGGTGTCCTTCATCGATACCCCGGGTCACGAGGCGTTCACCGCCATGCGTGCACGGGGCGCGAAGGCCACCGACATCGTGATCCTGGTGGTGGCAGCCGATGACGGTGTCATGCCGCAAACCCGCGAAGCCATCAAACATGCCAAGGCGGCCGGCGTGCCCCTGGTCGTGGCGATCAACAAGATCGACAAGCCCGATGCCAACCCGGAGCGGGTCAAGAACGAGTTGGTGGTCGAAGAGGTGATTCCCGAAGAGTTTGGCGGCAGTTCACCCTTTGTGTCAGTCTCCGCCAAGACCGGCGAGGGTATCGACGCCTTGCTGGAGCAGGTGCTGTTGCAGGCCGAGGTGCTGGAATTGCGTGCTCCGGTGGATACCATGGCCAAGGGCCTGGTGATCGAAGCGCAGTTGGACAAGGGCCGTGGCCCGGTCGCCACCGTGCTGGTGCAAGCCGGTACGCTCAAGACCGGCGACATCGTGCTGGCCGGATCGACCTATGGCCGGGTTCGTGCCATGCTGGATGAAAACGGCAAGACCATCAAGACCGCGGGTCCGTCAATTCCGGTCGAGATCCAGGGCTTGACAGAGGTGCCACAGGCGGGTGATGAGTTCATGGTGTTGCCCGATGAGCGCCGGGCCCGCGAAATTGCCACCTACCGGGCCGGCAAGTTCCGCAACACCAAGCTGGCCAAGCAACAGGCGGCGAAGCTGGAAAACATGTTCAGCGACATCACGGCGGGCGAGGTCAAGATGGTTCCGATCATCGTCAAGGCCGACGTGCAAGGGTCGCAAGAGGCTTTGGGCCAGAGCCTGCTCAAGCTGTCCACCGACGAGATCAAGGTGCAACTGGTGTACTCCGCCGTCGGCGGTATCAGCGAGTCGGACGTCAACCTGGCGATTGCATCCAAGGCGGTCATCATCGGGTTCAACACCCGGGCCGATGCCGGTGCGCGCAAGCTGGCCGAGCACAACGGCGTGGATATTCGCTACTACAACATCATCTACGACGCGGTCGACGACCTCAAGGCGGCGATGTCCGGCATGCTCACACCCGACAAGAAGGAAGAGATCCTCGGTACGGCGGAAATCCGGCAGGTGTTCAAGGTCAGCAAGATCGGTTCGATCGCGGGCTGTATGGTCACTTCGGGTCTGGTCAGGCGCAGCGCGCGGCTGCGCCTGTTGCGCGACAACGTGGTCATCTTTACGGGCGAACTGGAGTCGCTCAAGCGCTTCAAGGACGATGCCCGCGAGGTCAAGGAAGGTTTCGAGTGCGGCTTGAATATCAAGAACTACAACGACATCCAGGAAAACGATGTGCTCGAGTTCTTTGAAATCAAGGAAGTTGCCCGTACCTTGTAGACCGCATGTCCTATGCCCGCCAGAAAATCAGCCACTCCCAACCGCGCCTTCAAGGTCGCCGACCAGATCCAGCGCGATCTGACGGAGCTGATCGCGCGCGAGCTGAAAGACCCACGGGTGGGCATGGTGACAGTTCAATCAGTGGAGGTGACGCCCGACTATGCGCATGCCAAGGTGTATTTCAGCCTGCTCAAGGGCGACCCGGTCCAGACCCAGGAGGGATTGAACCAGGCGGCGGGCTTTTTGCGCGCCGGGCTGTTCAAGCGGCTGCACATCCACACGGTTCCCACCCTGCATTTCCACTTTGACCGCACGACAGAACGAGCCGCAGACATGAATGCATTGATCGCGCAGGCTGTGGCCTCGCGTTCCAGGAACGAGGACTAACAAGAGAGGTCAGGTTCCACCGCTTCTGATGGATAACTGGCCGCTCAAGCCAGCTTATGGGCAACAGATTGGAATCCAGCATCGTTCGCGTGAAAGTCGCTAGGCGGCCCGTGCATGGCGTATTGTTGTTGGACAAGCCATTGGGGTGGTCCAGCAACGATGCCCTGCAAAAGGTCAAGTGGCTGATACGAGCAGAAAAAGCAGGCCATACCGGCACGCTGGATCCTCTGGCAACCGGCGTGCTTCCACTTTGTTTTGGCGCTGCAACCAAGTTCAGTCAATTGCATCTGGATGCCGACAAGTGTTATGAGGCGGTGGCGCGGCTGGGTGCAACCACAACGACGGGAGACGCAGAGGGTGACGTTCTGCTGGAGCGTCCGGTCCAGGTGACGCAAGCGGATGTGGACCGTGTCAGCCAGATGTTCCGTGGGCCGATCCGGCAGGTGCCGCCGATGTACAGCGCCTTGAAGAAGGACGGCAAGGCCTTGTACGAATATGCGCGCCAAGGCATCGAGGTCGACCGCCCGGCACGTGACCTCACGATCCATGCACTGGATCTGGAACTGCAGCCAGGGAAAGCGCGAACCAGCGCCTTGCGCATCAGGGTCACCTGCAGCAAGGGTACCTACATCCGGACCCTGGCGCAGGACATTGGCGAGACGCTGGGATGTGGCGCGCATTTGACGTCGCTGCGTCGTGTTGCCACAGGTGATTTTGGCGTGGCGCAATGTGTCACCCTGGATCGGCTGCTGGCCATCGACGAAGACGAACGAATGGCGTGTCTATTGCCGGTGGAAGCGTTGCTGACGGGCCATACCGTGATCGAACTGGGCGTGGAGGATGCCGGCCGATTCCTCAGTGGTGTGCGTCGGCCGGGCCATTGGCCGGACGCGGCGCAGGTCGCGGTGTACGGCACCGTGCCGCGTGCCTTGCTGGGAACCGGTCACGTGGCTGGTGGCGAACTGATACCCGGGCGGCTGCTGAGCACGATCGAAATAACACCGGCAGGGGCCGCCCGACAAGGCGCCCAGCCAGACACAAGAGAGATTACTGAAAGAGAACCATGAGCTACAAACAGATTCGCAACATCGCCATCATCGCCCACGTCGACCACGGCAAAACCACGCTGGTGGACAT
>JAYVRP010000964.1:0-11972 GCA_043776215.1 Rhodoferax sp.
TCGCCGGCGAAGACCTCGCCGGTGGTGCCGTCCACCGACACCGGGTCGCCCTCGCGGAAGATGCGCCCGCCGATCATGAACTGGCGCTTCGCCATGTCCACCTCGATCGCCAGCACGCCCACCACCGCCGGCTTGCCGAACTGGCGCGCCACCAGGGCCGCGTGGCTGGTGCGTCCGCCCCGGCTGGTGAGAATGCCGCGCGCGGCGAGCATGCCGTGCACGTCGTCGGGCTTGGTCTCGGCGCGCACCATGATGACGGCCTTTTTCTCCTTGAGCCCCCAGCGTTCGGCGGTGTCGGCGTCGAAAGCGAGAATGCCGCTGGCGGCGCCTGGCGACACGTTCAGGCCGGTGGCGATGCGGTCACCGCGCGCCTTGGCGCGGCTGCGGTCGGCCGGGTCGAACTGCGGGTGCAGGAAATAGTCGATGTGGTCGGGTTGCACGCGTTGCACCGCCTCGGCCCGCGTGATCAGGCGCTCCGTCGCCAGTTCGACCGCCAAACGCACCGCCGCCTGGGCGCTGCGTTTGGCGTCGCGGGTCTGCAGCATCCACAACTTGCCGCGTTCGATCGTGAACTCGACATCCTGCACCTCGCGGTAGTGCCTTTCCAGGGTGCGGCAGATGGTGGCGAACTGGCGGTAGATGCGTGGCATCTCGTCCTGCAGGGCCGAGATGGGTTTGGTGGTTCGCACGCCGGAGACCACGTCTTCACCTTGCGCGTTGGTCAGGTAGTCGCCTTCGAGCACGCGCTCGCCGGTGGTGACGTTGCGTGTGGTCACCACGCCGGTGCCCGAGTCGGCCCCCATGTTGCCAAAGACCATCGTGATGACGTTCACTGCCGTGCCCAGGTCGTGGGCAATACCGGCGGCATTGCGGTAGTCGATGGCGCGTTTGCCGTTCCAGGAGTCGAACACGGCCGCGACGGCCAGACGCAACTGCTCCAGGGGATCGGGAGAGAAGTCGCGCCCGGAGCGGTCATGCACGATGCGCTTGAACTCTTCCGTGATGGCGTGCAGGTCGTCAGCGCGCAGGTCTGCGTCGTTACCCACCTTGCGCAGGCCGCGCCAGCGTGCCAGCACCTGCTGAAACGGCTCATCGGGCAGGCCCAGCACGACCGTGCCGAACATCTGCACCAGCCGGCGGTAGGAATCGTGGACGAAGCGAGCGTCGCCCGTCGAGGCCACCAGCCCTGCGGCCACCTCGTCGTTGAGCCCGATGTTCAGCACCGTGTCCATCATGCCGGGCATCGAGAATTTGGCCCCCGAGCGGCACGACACAAGCAACGGATTGCGCGGGTCACCCAGCTTGCGGCCGGCCAGTTTTTCGACTTTTCGCAAGGCGCCGAGCACCTGCTGCCACATGGTCGGCGGAAAGCCGCCAGCTGCCAGGTACGTATTGCAGGCCTGCGTGGTGACGATCAGGCCCGGGGGCACCGGCAAGCCGATTCGCGTCATCTCGGCCAGGTTCGCACCTTTGCCGCCCAGCAGGTCACGCATCGAGGCTTTTCCCTCTCCGAGCAAGTAGACCCACTTGACGGGGCGGGGGGTGGCAGTGCGTCGCGTGACCATGAAAAATCTCCTGTTGATGGTGATTTGCGCAGGGCGAATGCCCGTCGCCACAGGAGTCCATGGTGCCGGGTTGCGGCAGCAAGCGTATTGACTTGCGTCATTTACCGGTCGCGCGGCAAGCGTGGCAGGCGTTACTCAGTCCGTCTCGTGCAAGATCTTAGAAGTATGTGCAGGTCGGCCGGGCAAATGCACAGTGACCGTCGCCGCCGGCGACTCTGCGGCCAGCTTGCCGTACCGGTACACCTTGAGTCGCGTGAAAAGGAGGCGGATCGTCTTCACCGGGTCGTGCGCCGGCAGCAACACGAAATCGGCACGGCGGCCGGGCTCCAGCCCGTAGCCATCAGGTCGCGTGATTTTGGCCGGGTTCCTGGTGACCGCTGCAGAACACTGGCGCATGGCTGCCTGGCTGGTCATCTGGGTCACGCGCGGGGGGGCGAGATGATGGCGGCGCGCGTGGTCAATGCGATGAGCGCGTCGGCCTCTGCGGCGCGCTTGAGATCCCGGCAGCGGTGGCCAGCACAATGGGTGCCGCGCCTTCCTCTATTGAGATGTCCGAAATTCGCGACACCCACCAAACCGTTCGCCCTGAGAGGGTGAGAGTTTTTCAACTTTGCGTCCGAGATCGAATGAAGCCACAGGATCGACCGCATATAACGCCCGTAGAGCGATTTTTTCATGAGGGCCAAGGGGTGAATGACCCCTGCAAAATCGTGTGGAAACGCATTTTTCGAAAAACTCTCACTCTCTGAGCCTGTCGAAGGGTTGCAGGCTTCGACAGGCTCAGCCCGAACGGTGTAATGAATTGCGAAAAGATCAATAGTCGCAAGTGGTCACGACACAGTCGCCATTGTCAAAGCGCAATACTGTATTCATAGAACAACGCATTTTTGGTGAGATGCTTGTCGAATTCGTTGCGACGGGACGGCGACAGATTCGCCAGCTCCGAGCCGCTTGGCGGCGGCAAATCCGCATCGGAGAATACGAGCCTGCCGTCGGTCCGTTCTTGCAGGCGTGTTACCAACGGGTTGAACGGCATCTCATCCCAACCCGCCTTGCTTGCCTCTGCTCTGAATACGGGGACGAATGCGGTCAGGTCTTTGCTGCCCATTTGTTCGAGGCCAAGTTCACGCAGCGTCGCGTTGTGACTACCGTGGTGGCCTACCTTGTAGAACACTGTTCGTCCAAGCAATTGCGGCCCCGTGACTTCACGTTGGCCCTCCAAGTCTCTCAATGTCCATTGGACAGTCTGCCATGACAGCCAGTTGCCCACCTGTGCATCGGCCGGGAACAGCAGCACTTTGCCCCCAGGGGACAACTCGAAGGCCAGTACCAGGCAGGTGTTATTGGTATGGTTGTCAAGGTCGAGCGCCAGCGATTCGGCCTGCGCGGTCCAGTCCAGGTCAATCCGCCGCCAAGCCATGTCCGCATCAGACCAGGTCTCCTGCATGAGCGCGTCCAATGCAGGCGACGACAGGCCGCGCTGTGGGCGCAGGCGCAGCGACAGGTCGAAAGGGCCATCGTCCACGTCATCGTCGTTACCGCCTGTGGCCAATCGGTCAAACGCCGCCGAGAGGTTGAGGTCCATTGCGAGATCACCGGCAAACTCGTACACCTCCCGCTTGACCTTCGACGGTTTGCTGCGCTTGATCATTCTTTCATCCTCCGGAGGGCCGAGCACAAACACCCGTACGCCAGAAACCCCTGGCAGCGGGATCGGGTCGTTGTTGGGATGTAGAAAACGCTTCTGAACGTCGCTACGCCCGCGCAGGTAGTCGAACGCCGATCGCGTTTTGTTGATGGTTGGCCGCTCCTTGGCGTCGGCCGGCGCGGCTTGCACCACTTCGGACAAGCCGTCGACCCCGAAGAACCGCAGGACGCTGGCCAGGTGTTCCGCGCGTCGCGTCGCCTCGGCTTTGTCCACCCCCTGCAGCTTCTGGTCTCTTGCCGCAACGTCCAGCGCCAAGGCCGCCTTGCGCAGCGCTTCAGACTTGGCGGCACGTTCCTCGCGCAGCTTCATGCCGAGCTTGTTGCGGGCATCTTCTGTCCATGCATACCAGGCCTCACCAATGGTGAAGTTGTCAAACAAGGCCTGCGCCTGCAGGGTGGAGAACCCCGAAACATGATCCCAATGCTCGTGTGTGAGCACCACCACATCAAGGCGCGAGCCGGTCACCTGCGCCAGGTCGGCGAGCACAGCTGCCATCTTCTCGCGTGGACTCTGGGCCACCATGATCAGCCCGCAATCGATCAGAACGTTGAACGTTTCACCAGCGTGCCCATCCTTGGCAAAACGCAGCAAAAAGCAGTCGCCCAGACCGTGGCGGTACATGCGGATGCGCACAATGTCGGGTGTAGGCGCAGGCGCGCCGGCGTGCGGGGTGGATTTTTGTCTTGTGGCCATGGTCGTTCTCCGGTTCCGCATCAGTGGTGGGAGTGCAGCATGCAAAATGGCTCCGCCTGTTCGCGGCCACCGAAGTAGGTATCGCGCAGTGACAATCCCTCGCTGGCGCGGCGACGACGGTGGGCGCGCGTTTCTTCGAGACGCTGCAGGTCGCTGTTGCCGCGCGTGATCGCGTAGCGAAGGCTGGGTTTCCCGGCCAAGTCAAACACCAGTGTGCAGCCGCCTTTGAAGTCGAATCGCTCGCTATTGGGGTCATCCGGGTTGAGCGCCACATCCAGCGTCTGAGTGATTACAACCACCATCTGTTTCATGATGGCGCCGTCCGGGCTGACCCGCAGTGCGGGCCGCACCGCGTGTACGTCAAAGCTTGCGCCACCGGATCGGCTCTTGCGCAGGTCGCCTGGCAAGTTCTTGTTGAGCTCAATCGAAATTCCGGTGATGCGCTCGAACTGTTCACGCTGCGGACGTTCTGACTTGCCGGACAATTCACGCTCCAGGAAATCATGCGTCCAGCCCCGGGCGCGGCGCAAAGCATCGAACAGAAGGCGGCGGTCCTGTTCGTACAGCGTGGCGCTGATCTGCGGCCTTAGCGCGCTCGCCAACTCTTTCAGGGCTTCCCACCCGTCCTTGTCCTGTGCCTTGACGAACGGCCAGCGCAGCTGGTCTTCCGACAGTGTGCGCAGGCCCTTGGGCATGATGCCCCAGCGACGGAACGAATCGATCAGTGCCAGCCGGTAGCCGTAGCGGTCGGCCGGCACCATATCGAAATCTGCCGTCACCATCGCACGCAAGTAGTCGCCGAAGGTGATATCGAACGGCGGACAATAGTCAAGCGCACGGATGCAAATGTTCAGGTACTGGCGCGCCACTTTGTTGGCCTCGGTCGAAAGTCGCTCCACCAGATCGGGGTGGATTGCGCCATCGGGCAACACACCGCTGCCTGCGGTGGCCAGGCGTATCAGGTCGACCGTGCGAGCCTCGAACGTCGCGACGAAGGCACCAAATACCGCAGCCACCAAAATGGCGCCACGTCCGTGGGGCTCCATTGTGGTCAGAATTTTCTGCGGGTCGGGGCGCAGTGGCTTCCATTGCCCTTCTGAATCGACCTCGCCGATGGCGTCGCGCAAGGCACCCGAACGGCCCGTCGCCTGACCGAACTCGACCGCAAGTTGACCCAGCAGCGACTCCGCCCCCAGGTCGCCGCGCGTGCGGGCGATCTGGTGCGACAGGACTTCGGGAATGGTGAAATGCTGGAACAGCGCCACCAGGTCGGCGAAACCTTCGTGAAACGCCAACGTATCGGGATGGTTGTCTTCGATATAGCCACGGTGCATGGCGTCGAGCAGCGCGTGCGTGGTCTCGTGTGCCACGATATCGTGCGACAGGCAACTGAACACCATGCCATTGGCGCTCATGAAGTAGCCGAACAACAATGCCTTTTTGCGCGGGCTGTAGTAGGCATTGGCGGCGCGCAGAGCATGCGGGTAAATGCGTAGTCGCTGCACGTAAATGTCGCGCTTGCCTGGCTCGCGCTTGGGATCAAAGTTGTGCGCCCACAGGATGGGCCGACCGAGTGCAAATTCGAAATGCTCGATCGTCTTCATCGCGACCGCATAGACCATCTGCTGATGAAACTGGGGGTTGCCCTCTGAAGGCGCAACACCGTCCTGGGCAAGTACGTGGCTGGTGTTGAGGTCGACCGGTTCATACCAGCTGCCGCTCGCCGGATCGAAATCAACAACCTCCAGGTACTCACCGACGGGTCCAGGTTGGAGCGGGTGCTCCCATGTGACCTGGAACACCGTATGGTTCATCCGCGCGGTATCGAGTCGCACGGACAGGCTCGGATCAAACGCGTATCCCTGCAAGCGTCGCACCGCAGGCGGTGCAATGGACGATTTGGCCTGGTCTTCGAGGTAATACTGCTCAGCATATGAGTTGAGTGGCATGGCAATCTCCGGCGGTGGCGTTTGCTCAGGGTTTGGCAGCGGTTTTTACCGGTTCTGGTGGCTTTTTCAGACCTTTTGCGGTAAGTTGTGCGGCGCTCGTCATCGGCACCTCGATCACATCGCCCCCGCCGCGCCGGTAACTCACGTTGAGCTTGTAGGTGATCGAGCGCTCATCTTCAGGCACCATTTCCAATGCCTTCGCGTTTAAGGCGGTAAAGCGTGGCTGGATGACACTTCGCCCCTTCACTGTCGTCCGTTCGGCAGTGAACTGCACTGCATCGGTAGCTTCGTCGAATTGCAGGCCAATGTTGACGCTGCCGCCACGCTCGGACAACGCCTCGGCCAGACCGGGGTAAGCCTTGAAGAACAAGGACTCGTTCACCGGCAGCGTAAAGCGCAGGGCCTGCTGCAGCGTTTTCAGTTGCGCGTCGCCAAAGACGTGCGATGCAGAAAAGTCGGCATTCGTCTCTGGAGCCGCCGTGATCTGGCGCTCTGCGCTGTTGGCGTAGTAGGTGGCCAAACGCGCGGATGGTTCGGTCATAGACAGCCACTCGTCACCCGGAGCGAACTTGAACAGAAGGTCAAACTCAAATTCAGCCGAAGTGCTTCCAAAGCCCGCGGAGGCAGGGTCAACGATGTTATAGATCAAACGCCCCACGCTGAGCGACGGATCGGTTTCGATCAACTTCGAATCCTTGCTTCCGAGCTTGTGGATACGCAGCGCAATCGCCGAATAAGCGCGAGGAAAGGATGCGGACGGGAACTCAAAGGCCACCTCCAGCGCATCTTTGGAGTTCGCACCTCCGATCTCGACGTAGTGGCGCGTGAGCCGGGCAAACGGCTTGGTGGGCGCAGCACTTGCAGTCGCAATGAAGACGGCGTCATCGAGTCGGTCCTGACCGGCACTGGTTGAGACGAACAAGTCCTGTGCTCTGACGCGACCGCCGGCCGCTGCGGCAGGCAGCCGCAAACTTCGGAAGGTGGCCACAATGCCGCGCATGCTGGGCAGCACATCGACGCGGTCGGCGCGCTGGTTGCCGATGAAAACCGACGGGTTGCGCCAGAGGTCCCGACCTTCGATAACGAGAAGCTGCTCGCACGACTTGTCGCTGGAGGCCAGGCAGGCGTCTGGTGTGGCGCGCAAGGTTACCTTGCCACTGGTTGGCTCGGAGTCGCCCAGCAGGTAGATTTCGGGATCGGTCAGGATATCGGCATTTGTGTCCATCAGCGCGTGCAGTATGGCGCGATAACCATGCGGCAGGGCGATTTTGACTGTCGTGGTGCAGTCGGTTCCGCCGAACAAGGGAAAGCCAGCCGACCGACTTCCGTCGGCATCGACCCAATAGCCGCAACCGGTTAGTCCAATTTCGCTGAACCAGCCAGGCACTGCGACCGAGGCAGTGAACGTGTAGCGCGCAGTTGCGTGCACAAAGGACGGCGTGGTGCCTTTGATCTCGTATTTGGGCCCGAGAACCCAGCCGAACTTGTCACTGCCCCGGACGAAACTGGCTGCAAGCGGTTGTCGTTTGATGGCCTGCGCAATGGACTGCTCCTGTTTGTAGGAGTCAGCGCGCGCATCCGCGCTGGCGCCTTTGCCATCGCTGGCCCCCAGCATGGCGCTGATTTGGCGTATTTGAAGGTCGGAAGACACGTCGGAAATGTTTTGGGCGTATTCCTTCGGCGAAACGGTGGCAACCCAGGGACTGGCCCTTGTGGCGAGGCCCTTGAGGGTGGCGATCAGTGTGTCAATTCCGTTGGGCGAGCGCATCGTCACTTTCAACAATGGACGAGACTTTCCAGGGGGTGCGTTTGCGTCTGCAACGGTTGTGAACTCGAAGTAGCCCCCCAAGGCCAAGACGAGCCGCTGGCGCATGTACTCCGTAATCAAACAGCGCGTCAATTCAGCCGGCGGGTCAAAATCAGCCGCGAGGCCCATCTCCGCTTTCGCGCGACCGGTGGCGCTATCACGCATGGCGGCAGTTGCTGGATTCATATACCGAAACAGCTCGTCGGGAGAGACCTTGCGAGGGTTTCGACAAGCACCGTCGGCTTCACTTCGCAAGTGCGTATTCAAGATGCGCCGCTGCCATGTCTGGTTCAGCTTGAAGACGTCCGCGCGATCTTGTTGTCGCATGATTTGGGCATTGACATCTTCCTCGGACAATCTGGTGAGCCGCGCGGAGAATCCACCAACGCGCAATTTGTCCAAGTCGAATTCGTCTTTCTGAATGCTCAGTTCCGCAATCGCGCTGCGCCGTGTGTTGGACCCCGGTACGATGGTGGCGTCGAACTTGAACTCGAATAGCGAGAATCCGTTGAGGTCATGGGTGTCGTCGAGAATTGCCTCGCGGATGCGACCATTGACCAAGTCACGAAAGGCCGATTCGTCTTCGAGGCGGTCACGGCTCGAAAGGCTCGCGCGGGTACGCTCTGCGAGATTCGGGTTCAGCACCCGACTCTGCGAGTTTTCGAACAGGCCCCTGGCGGCCCCTGCGATGCCGTCGCTCTTCGCGTTGGCCGGCGAGAGTTTGCCTTCCAGCAACTTGATACTGTTGTCCAGCGCGGTCACGTCTTTCGACAACTGGGTGAGTTGGTTGTTGACATCGGCTGGCACTGGCGCCGTGGGTGGTGCACTTGTGGTCGACTTTTTCAGCTGGTCGAGCTGCTTTTGCAACTGCGTTTTCTCGATTTCATGGCGGATGTCGGCCAATTCCTGATTGCGTTCATGTTGGGCGTCCTTGTCGGCATCGGACAGCCCGGCGGCGCGGCGTTGCGCGCCATCGAACTTGGCCTGGAGTTCGACCACAAAGGCCGCTGCGGCGCGCACATCGCGAAATCCCTGGAAGCCGTGCTCGAAGGGCCGCTCGAGCTGGTCGCGCAGCCAGTTCACTTCCCCAAGTCGCTCATTCACGAGCCGTTCACGCGTAAAGACTTGCGGCCGACTGACGCTCACCTCACCCTGGGTTTTTGGGAAATTCTGGCATCCCGCCAGAAGCAGCCCGGTGACACTGTACAAGATGATCCTGCTTTTTTCCATGGCACGCTCCGCACGCCCGAACACGCCGTTCGGTGTCTCGTTTATCAAGCGTTGTCATCACCTTGTCATCATCACAACGGGTGAACGCGAGGCAAGTGGCCAGTCATCCGTCGGTGCTCATGGGCATCGCACAACACAAGGCGTCAAGGCATTTTGCGGATCCGTGAAGTCCAGTGCCTCTGTATTGCCTTACTGGTGGATTCCACAATTTGCCTTTTCACACGCTTTTTGTTCGGGGCAGGCCCTATGACCCGGGGCATCGCGGGTGGACCTGTCAACTGTCGCGAAGGCGCAGGATTGGTACCGCGCTCTGACTGCCACTTGGGATCAATTTGTCGGCTGGCCGGCGCCGCTTGTGTAGGGCCTGTGTTGGCGGTCGCGCGGCGACCGCAGCAGGCGTTTCTCAGCCCGTCGCATGCAGCATCATGGAAGTCTGCGCGGGCCTGCCGGGCAAATGCAATGTGGCCGTAGCGGCCGGCGACTCCGCGAGCAGCAACCCGCGCCGGTACACCTTCAGCCGGGCAGCCCGCAGGCGAATCGCCTCAACCGGGTCGCGCGCCTGCAGCAACACGAAGTCGGCGTGGCAGCCGGACTCCAGCCCGTAGCCATCGAGTTGCATGATCTTTGCCGGGTTTCGGGTCACCGCATCAAAACACTGGCGCATGGCCGCCTGGCTGGTCATTTGCGCCACATGCAGGCCCATGCTGGCCACTTCCAGCATGTCGCCGCTGCCCAGCGAATACCAGGGGTCCATCACGCAGTCCTGCCCGAAGGCCACCGTGAGGCCCTGTGCCATCAGCTCGGGCACACGCGTCATGCCGCGGCGTTTGGGGTAGCTGTCGTGCCGGCCCTGCAGCGTGATGTTGATCAGCGGGTTGCTCACCACATGCACCTGCGCCTCGGCCATCAGGGGCAGCAGTTTGGACACGTAGTAGTTGTCCATCGAATGCATCGAGGTGAGGTGCGAGCCGGTGACACGCCCGTGCATGCCCAGGCGCTGGGTCTCGAACGCCAGGGTCTCGATATGGCGCGACAGCGGGTCGTCCGACTCATCACAATGCATGTCCACCAGCTTGCCGCGTTCGGCGGCAAGCTCGCACAGCAGCCGGACACTGGCCGCGCCGTCGGCCATGGTGCGTTCGAAGTGCGGGATGCCGCCCACCACATCCACCCCCAGGTCGAGCGCGCGCTGCAGGTTCTGCAGGCCGCCGGGCGAGCGCAACACGCCGTCCTGCGGAAACGCCACCAGTTGCAGGTCGAGGTACGGTGCGACGCGGCGTTGCACTTCCAGCAGTGCTTGCACCGCGAGCATGCGCGGGCCGCTGGTGTCCACATGGGAGCGGATCGCCAGCAGGCCTTTGGCCACTGCCCAGTCGCAATAGGCGAGGGCGCGGTCGACCACGGCTTCCTGTGTCAGGTGGGGTTTGAGCTCTCCCCACACGGCAATACCTTCGAGCAGCGTGCCGCTCTGGTTGACGCGGGGCATGCCGTAACTCAAGGTGGCGTCCATGTGGAAATGGGCGTCGACGAAGGGCGGGCTGACCAGCATGCCCTGCGCGTCCAGGGTGTGGTGCGCGGGCAGCGCCAGGCCAGGCGCCACCTCCACGAAACGGCCGTTCTGCACGGCCAGGCGCATGCCGGTGCGCCCGTCGGGCAGATTGGCATTGGTTACGAGAAGATCCAGCATGTATCAGGCTCCGTTTGGTTGATCGGTGTGGCTCGGCATCCGCCTGCAGTATTGCTGCAAGTGTCGCCGCAGGAGCCAGTTCAACGCGTTGGCCGGCGACATCGTCGAATTTTTTCATGGGGTCATGCGATCCGTGGCCGGGAGCATCGGAAGGTGCAATTTGCTTGCCTGCGGTCGGCAGGACGCCGGCCGCTGCGCTTGATCGGGTCACTATGCGCGCGTCAGCGCTTGTAACGAATGATCCAACCTCGCGCCGCCTTAGGTCGCGCGGATGGCGTCTCTGGTGAAAGCGGGTGAACTTCTTGACCCGTTCAACGTACTACTCGTCGGCGCGAAGGCTATAGTGCCGGGAAAGGTCAGCGCGTGGAATGGGTCCAACAAGCGAGTCGATTGCAACGGAGGCACGGCGGGTTTCATGAAGAATTTTTACCTGCGCATTGGTATGGCTGATCGCCCGGGAATTAAACCTGCAAGCGGCTTTCAAAGGAATGGCATGGCCGATGTGTTTGGCGGAGAATCTTGTATCCGGTGGGTCATGCGGGCTGCCGGCCGTTGGCCGACTTGACGATGCTCGCCACTCGCATACTGGCCGTCTGCTTCGGAGTATCCGTGCTGGCGGGGTGTGTCGGCCCTCAGGTGCAGCCCCGCGCGCAGGCGCTTTTGAGGATGAAGAGCATCCATATCGTACCGATGGAGACTCCTCCGCTGTCCATTGATGCGAACTACGCATCTACCGGCCCAGCTTCCATCGCTCCTTTTCTTCCGCGCTATACCGTCGGCATGGCCCGTACCGTCGGCGTCTTGTCGGGAATCGTCCTGTTGCTCGACGTTCCCGAATTGTTGAGTCGTCGGTTGGAGTTGCCGCCGTCAGTTCAAATCCAGATCAGTCCGACGGAAACATGGAACCTCTCCGTCGAACTTGCGCGGGAGGCCAGCCGTTTGGCGGCCGCCACGGGCAAGACCTCGACCCTTTCCTCAGCGATAGAACCCATTCCAGGCCTTCAGGACCGGGGGCGCACGGTCTTGATGGAGAACTGGATGGCGCCTCTTCGGGCTTGGTACAACGATGCGTTGCCCTCCACCCGGTATGTGGTGTTCGCCGCTGAGGGCCTCGACGCCATTGCCGAAGTTGGCATCAGCAACTACGAGATATTTTCGGGAAAGTTGCTGCTCCAGGTGAATGTGAAGCTACTCGACCCAGCATCAGGGCAACTTCTGGGTCGGGCACGCGCATCGAGCTTCACAGAGTTGCCGTCGATGGATGAGGCGTTCGCCGCCGATGCAAAGCGCTTCAAGGAGTCGGTTTCAAGCGCAGGCAACCGCTTGATCCTGA
>JAYVRP010000965.1:0-3440 GCA_043776215.1 Rhodoferax sp.
AGCTCCGCCTGCCCGCACATCTGGGCCAGTTGGCCCGGGTGGCTGCCCTTGACGGCGAAACGCAGCCCGGTCACGCCGTCGGATTCGCTGGTGATGCTGACCTTCGATGGCAACATGGCCCGGCCGTCGACCACAGGTGAGCGCCGCAACCGCGCCAGCGCGGCCTCTGACACCGGGCCGCGCACCTCGACGATGACTTCGTTTTCGACCAGCGCCGCGTCCTCCAGCAACTTGCGCAGGATGGAACGCTCCTGCGAGAACACCAGCAGGCCGGTGGCGGCGTGCTCCAGCGGTGTGGCACCCACCTGATCGAGCAAGTGGCGCTTGAGCAACCGGATGCCGGAGCGGTCCGGGCCCCAATGGTTCTGCGGCACCAGCAATTGCACTGCGGGCCGGGGGCCGTTCAGGTCCCAGTCGTAACCCGGCGGCTTGTGCAACAGTAGCGTGACCGGTAATACGGGTGCCAGACGTGCCTTGGGATCGAGCTCGATGGTGTGGTCCGCCACCCGGAACTGGGGCGTTTCCACCACCTTTCCGTCCACCCGCACCCAGCCGCCTTCGATGTACTGCTCGGCCTCACGGCGCGAACATGGCACCATTTCGGCGAGGCGTTTGGCAAGGCGTACAGGTTCGGTCATGGTGTGGCGGCGGGAAGCACAAGGGTAACCTGTGTTCCTTGCCCCACGGTGCTGTTCACCGACACCTGGGCCCCATGCAGCTCCGCAATCCGCTTGACGATGGCCAGCCCGAGGCCCTTGCCGCCCTCTCCCGTGGCTGGTGCCACCGTGGTGCGGCTCTGGTAGAAGCGGTCAAACAGGTGCGGCAAATCGGCAGCCGGGATGCCCGGGCCGGTGTCGCTGACACTGACCTCGACCCGTTCGCTGCGCCGGTGCGCGGCCAGTGTGATGGTGTCACCCGCCTGGCAAAACTTGAGCGCGTTGTCCACCAGATTGGCAATGGCGCGCTCGAACAGCTCAATGTCCAGCGCCGCATACGGCTGCGGCGCGCCGGCGTCATGGGGTGCACCGGCCTGCAGCACCACCCCCAGAGCGGCCGCACGCTGCCCGAAACGCAGCACGATGTCGTCCAGCAACTCGCCCGCATCGAGCACTTCGGCCTGCAACTTGAATTCGGGCTCGTCCAGCTGCGCCAGGTCGCCCAGCGACTGCACCAGGCGCGCCGCATTGCGGGTGTTACGCAAGGCCATGGCCACCAGTTCGCGATCGGCGTCGCGCTGCGTGTCCCGGGCCCAGCGGGCGTCCAGCGTCTCCAGGCAGGCCACCGTGGCCGTCAAGGGAGAACGCAAGTCGTGCGAGAGGTTACTCACGCCTTCGCGGCGGAAATGGTCCAGCCGGCGCAAGGCCGACCACTGGAGGCGCACCGTCTCCAGCATGTGCTCGAAGGCCGCCGTGAGCTGGCCAAACTCGTCGGGTGTGCGCGGCGGCAAGTGGATTTGCGGCGCGCCCTGTGCACCACCCTCCAGGCCGACACTGGACAATGTCGCCACGGCCTCGGTGAGCTGGCGCAGGGGCCGGGTCACGGTGGCGATGATCCAGGCGGCCAGCAGCGTGGCCAGCAGCACCACGGCCACGATGGCGCCCAGCGCCGGGCGGGCAAACGTGCTGCCGAACACCCGCAGGCGCCCCTCGGACAACACCGGGTGGTGGCACACCAGGTACAGGTAACCGGCCGCGCGCGGGTCCTTGTTGATCGCTGCGCGACGCAGCGGCCGCGCCGCGATCACGGCGTTGGCATCCATGCGCTCCGGGTCATCACCCATCACATAAGGCATGTCGTCCCCGCCTGCAGCCTCCAATACCGGCCCCAGGGCCACCTTGAAGCCGGGTGGCAACCTGGCAGATCCGGTGGACGACAGGACCGTGCCCTGTGTATCGAGCAGGTACAGCTGCGTGTCTGGCTCGAACAACACCAGGTTGCGCAGGAACTGCCGGAACTCGTCGGGCTGGCGGATATGCATATCCAGAATGTTGTCGTACATGCCGACCACCCGCTGCAGGAACATGTCCGCGCGGTGGTAGGCGCTTTCGTGCTCGAAGCGCTGGAACGCCAGCAGCACTGTCGCAATCACCCCCAGCGCCGTCAGCGCCCCGGTAACGAAAATCGTCAACGCGATCTTGAACCGGACGCTCAACCCGGCGCCTCGCGCATCTTGTAGCCGGCGCCACGCACCGTCAGGATCAACTCGGGGCGCATCGGGTCGGTCTCCAGCTTGGCACGCAGGCGGTTGATGTGGGTCGTGACCGTGTGTTCGTACCCGTCGTGGGTATACCCCCACACCGCGTCGAGCAGTTGTGCACGCGAAAAAACATGGCCCGGTGCCTGCGCAAAATGCAGCAACAGATCGAACTCCAGCGCCGTGAAGTCGATTGCTTCCCCGCGGTAACGCACACTGCGTTTGCCGGGCAGGATTTCCAGGTCACCGTTGCGCACCATGCCCGGATGCAGCTGGGCATTGGCCTGCGCCGCGCGCAGCAGGTCGGCCCGGCGCAGCAAGGCCTTGACGCGCGCCAGCAACTCGGCCAGCGAAAACGGCTTGGTGAGGTAGTCATCGGCACCCAGCTCCAGCCCGAGCACGCGGTCGAGCTCGGTGGACTTGGCGGTAAGCATCAGAATCGGGGCGCTGCGACCCCGTGCGCGTAGCGCCTTGCACACCTCCAGCCCGTCCATGCCGGGCATCATCAGGTCGAGGATCAACAGGTCGCTCGGCGCTTCGTTCTGGCTGGCCAGGGCCGACACACCATCGGCCACCGCCGTCACCTCATACGCCGCATTGCGCAGGTTCATGACCAGCAGTTCGCGGATGTCGGCCTGGTCTTCGGCCACGAGGATGGTGGGAGGCATTGGAGGGATTGTCGGTGCAGGTCGATTTTTCTTACCGGGGCCAAGCGCTTATTGACCTTTCCGGAATTCATTACACCGTTCGGGCTGAGCCTGTCCTGAGCGACGTCGAAGGGCTCAGGGCGAACAGAAGAATTTTGTCGCGAAATATGGAAACCTCAAATGGAACACCCGCCGACTTTTCGAACGTCGCGCACCTGCTTCCGGATTCCGATCCACAAGGTCAGCGACACGCTCAAACTCGGCAAGAAATCGACGAGCAACAAGCGTGCCCACTTGCTTCTCGTAGAAATTGGATGCATCGACGAGGTCAGACTCTGCTTGCGGATGAACGGTGTACGTCATTCAAGCTTTGCGCGCAGACGCGCCATCATCGCGTCACCGGCAACAGGGACAACCACTCCCGTATCAATTTCTGCCTCTCGCCGGTCGGCTTCGCGTTCCCAGGCTTCCTCAACCTCTGAATCTGTATCCAGACTGATTATCAAGCGCTCCAGAAGGTGTGACCTGTCGTTCGGCGGCAGTTTGAGTACTTCAGCTTCGAGTGCGTCAAGTGTGGTGTTCATGGTGAGGTCCGTCCT
>JAYVRP010000966.1:0-3428 GCA_043776215.1 Rhodoferax sp.
AGGCTTCGGCGGTGGCGGTATCGGTACATCCATCGCGCGCGCGGCGCAGGGCGATGCCGCCCTCGGCCACCTCGTCACCCAAGCACAGCACATGCTGCAGGCCAGGACAAGTTGCGCGCAGGCCGAGCAGCATCTTGGCGTGCTCAAACTGCCCGATACGTACGGTGGTGATGGCGGCCTTTGCCTGCGCCTTGCCCACTACATGCGCGAGCTCATGCTCCCGGTACTGGGCCGGCACGGGCGAGACCACGATGCCCAGACGGGCGCAGGCCAGGTAGGTGGAGAATTGCTCGACGGTGTTGGGCAGTTGCACGAGCACTGCATCGTCCTTGCGCAAACCCAGACCGTAGAGCACGGCGGTCATGCGGTCCACCTCGGCTGCCAGCGCGGTCCAGCTCAGCCGGCGTGGCTCGCCGCCCGTGACCACCGCGCGGTTGGGCGGGTCGACAACCGCTTCGCCGTCGCCGAGCTCGGCCACCCGTGCCCGGAACAGGTCGTCGATGGTGGAAGTGCCCCACCAGCTACGGGCGGTGTATTCGTCGATGTGTTGTTGGGTTGCCAGAATCATGGGGTGCTCCTGCGGGTGGGTGAGTGCCCGGGCCCGGCGTGCCGCCCGAGCCGGAATAGGCCGAAGCGGGCCCTCTATTGCATCGGCTTGGTGAGCGAAGTCCAGGCGCCGCCCTTGACCACGTCTATCTCGACGAACTCGGGCCCCTGGTGGTTGCCCTTGAATGCCTGCTTTTCGTAGAAGATCGGGTGCTCGAAGCTGTTGGTCTGCAGGTACTTGGCCACCTTGTCGGCCGTCACGTCCTTACCCGCGGCCTGCACGGCTTTGACGAACATGTCGGTGTAGGCATAGGACAGCAGTGCGTTCTCGTCGGGCTCATTGGTGTACTTCTTCTTGTAGTCGGAGAACCACTTCTTGACGGCGTCCGGGCCATTGGTGGGTGTGAACAAGCGCCACACGCCGACACCATACAGACCTTCAACGTTTTCCTTGCCAAGTTGCAGCACGATGCCGGTGCGCCCCGGGTTGCCGGTGATCACCTTCACGTTGTTCCAGCCGATCTTCTTGATTTCGGCCATGACGCCGATGGTGTCGCGTGTCACGCTGGCCAGCACGATCATGTCCACGTCGGCGGCCTTCATGCGCGCCACTTGCGACGAGAAGTCGATGTCGGTCGGCTTGTAGCCGGCTTCTGCGGCATAGGTCAATCCCTTGGCCGACAGCGCTTTCTTGACACCCTCACCCATCAAGGCGCCCAGCGGGCCTTCCTGGTAGACATACCCCACCTTCTTGGGCTTGAACTGGTCCAGCATCCACGTCACGCCGGTGTTCATGATGGTGTCGTAGTTGGGCACCGTCGTGAACAGCAGCGGGCTGTCGGCGGCGGTCTTGCGGATGATCGACGAGGCACCCCAGGGGGCGAAATAGATCACGCCATCGTCCACCGCGCGTTTCACGACCGCCGCATTGGTGGCCGAGCCGAAAGCGTTCAGGATGGCGAACACCTCATCCTTGCGGATCAGCTTGTCGACCGCGCGCACCGCCATCTGCGGCTGGCTGCCGTTGTCTTCGACCACCATGCGAAACTTGCGGCCGTTCACGCCGCCCGCGTCGTTGGCTTCGTCCAGCCGCATCTGCATGCCATTGCGCAGGCTGGGCATTCCGGCCGCCACCGGACCCGACAGGTCGAGGTGGGTGCCAAGCACGATTTCCGTGGCGCTCACGCCGGCTGCGCTGGCGCTGGTGGCCAGGCCGAGCGCCAGCCCGGTGGCCAGCAATGTGTTCTTGAGTCTCTTCAACATGCATGTCTCCTTCTTGAAAATGGGCCGGAGCCCGAAACGATTAAAAATGGCTCAGGAACCGTACATCGTGGCGATCAGCTCGGCATATTTGGCCGCCACCACCTTGCGCTTGAGTTTCATGGTGGGGGTCAATTCATCGTCTTCGGCGGTCAACAACTGCGCAATGATCCGGAAATCCTTAATTTGCTCCACCCGTGCCAGTTTCTTATTGACCTGGGCCAATTCTTGGTGGATTAGCGCCACAACGTCTGGGGCGCGCGTCATGCTGGCGAAGTCGGTATAGGGCACCTGCTTGTCCTGGGCGAACTTGGCCACGGTGTCCTGGTCGAGCATGACCAGGCAGGTCAGGTAATGGCGGCCTTCGCCGATCACCACGGCGTCCGACACATAAGGGCTGAACTTGATGTGGCTCTCGATGTTGCTCGGTGTGATGTTCTTGCCGCCCGACGTGATGATGATGTCTTTGAGCCGATCCCGGATAGCGAGGTAACCGTCGCCGTCGAGTTGACCGCAGTCGCCGGTGTGCAGCCAGCCGTCGGCATCGACGGCCTCGCGGGTCTTCTCGGGCAGGCGCCAGTAGCCGGCGAACACGTTGGGCCCCCGCACCAGGACTTCATCTTCCGCGCCCAGGCGGATCTCGGTGCCCTGGGCGCACACGCCGGCGGTGCCGATCTTGATGCGCTGTGGCGGCATGGAGGTGCAAAAGCCGCAGGTTTCGGTCATGCCGAAGGCTTCCAGCAAATCGATACCCACCGCCATGTACCAGCGCAGCAGATCGGGTGGCACGGGCGCGGCACCGGTCATGGCGGTCTTGATGTTCTGCAGGCCCAGGAAGGTGCGCAGGTTCGACAGCACGAATTTCTGCATCAGCGCGTAACGCCTGGCGCGCCAGCCCGTCACCGGGCGACCGTCGAGCCGGGCCTGCGCCAGGGCAGCGCCTTCCTCCAGCACCTGGGCATAGACACGCCGCGCCATCGGAATCGCGTCCTGCATGCTCAGGGTCACCTGCGAATACAGCTTTTCCCAGAAGCGCGGCGGACCGAAGATCAGGTGCGGCGCCACTTCGCGCACGTCGTTGAAGACGGTGCCCGCATTTTCCGGGAAGTGCACGATCTGGCCTTGTGCCAGCGGGTTGTAGACCGTGCTCATGCGCTCCGCGATGTGGCACAGGGGCAGGAAGGACAAGGTGCGGTCCAGTGGCCGCAGGTCGACGTACTGGTGCACGCTGCCGATCTGGAACACCAGGTTGCGGTTGGAAATCATGGCGCCCTTGGGTGCGCCCGTGGTGCCCGACGTGTAGACCAGAAAGGCCACGTCGCCGGGCGCGCTGGCATCGATGGCCTGCTCGAAATGGGCAGCCTGTTGCCGCGCCAGCGTGTGCCCGTCGGCGAGCAACTGCTCAAAGGTGCTCACCATCGGGTCGATCAGGCCGCGCAGCCCCTTGAGCCGGGTGATGACGATGCGTTGCAGCGCAGGGCAGGCCGCGCGCACTGCCACCACCTTGTCGAACTGCTCCTGGTTCTCGACGAATACCACGCGCACCTCGGCGTTGTTCAGGATGTACTGCACCTGCTCAGGCGACGAGGTCGGATAGATGCCGGTGCACAGGATGCCCATGC
>JAYVRP010000967.1:0-3422 GCA_043776215.1 Rhodoferax sp.
CCCCCAGCCGAACGTGTCGAAAGGCTTGTTGCGCTCGACCACGACGACGCGGTGCGCCGGGTCCTGGAGCTTCATCAAGAGGCCGAAATACAGGCCCGCAGGGCCACCGCCAATACACAGTATGTTCATGGCACAATAGTTTAGACCTAAACTAATTGTTGTCAATGGCCGCCTTCAAAATTTCAAACTGAAGGGCCGCGCGGCGTGTTTCGAGCGCGGCTGCATTTGCGCCGCATCAGTTGTTGACTGCCCGGCCATGGCAGGATCGCAGTTTCGACCACCTCCCGGGCGCACAATCGGCCATTCCCTTCAAGCGCCGCAACCTGCATCACTGCGGCCATTGGCTGTCATGCTCTACACCTTCAAGTCACCTGCCGCCGGCAACCTGATCATGCTGCAACCCAACGGGGCACGGGTGTTGCAAATCATCGGAAAAGACCCCGGCCCCCAAGGCATCCTGTTGCCCGAGCAGATGCCAGCCGCCATTCTGGCCCTCGAAGCGGCGATAAGCCGGGAAGCCGCTGCGCTGCAGGAGGCCAAGGCCAACGGGGAGCCGCTGCCGGAGGCGAAGGATGTATCCCTGCGCCAACGCGCCAAGCCGTTCATCGACATGCTCCGGCGCTGCCACCAGGCCGGTGAAAACATTGTGTGGGGGGTGTAGGCCCTGAGCCCTTCGGTTCAGGTCGGGACAGGCTCAGCCCAAACGGAAAACGGGCTCTGTGGCCGGTACGATTTTCCCCCGGCTTTTACCTCAATCTGCGAACTGCTTGGCGGCTTCGATGACCGGTTTGAGTTTGGCCATTTCGGCCGCCACGAAGGCCTTGTGCGCAGCCGGCTCGATACGGCTGTCGGTGATCACCACCGCGCCCAGCGCATCCTGCTTCCTGATGAAGTCGGGGTCCTTGAGCGCCAATTTGAGCGCATCGTTGAGCTGCTTGAGCACTGCTGGCGGTGTGCCCTTGGGAGCGTACAGGCCATGCCAGACCGTCAGCTCAAACCCCTTGAGCCCCATCTCCTGCAAGGTCGGGTAGTCCTTCAGCAGCGGATGCCTGGACAAGGGTTTGGCCGTGGTCACGGCGAACGCCTTCACGCGCCCGGTCTGGATCTGCTGCGTTGTGTTGGTCGACTGGTCACACATCATGTCCACCTGACCGCCCAGCAGCGCGTTCATGGCTGGCGCAGTGCCACCGTACGGGATGGTTGTCATGGCTTCATTGGCCTTGACCGCCGATTGCCACATCAGACTGCACAAATGGGATGCCGACCCAAGCCCGGCGTGTGCGATGTTGAGTTTGCCCGCGTTGGCCTTGATGTATGCCTCGAAATCGCGGTAAGTGTTGGCCGGCAGTTGCGGTTTGCCGATCAGCGTCATGGGGACTTCGTTGATCATGCCCAGGAATTCGAAGTCCTCCAGCGGCTTGTAGCCGATCTTCTTGTACAGGGCCGGCGTGGCGGCCATGCCGATGTGGAACAACAACAGGGTGTGGCCGTCTGGCGCAGCGCGGGCCACCTTGGTCGCACCGATGGTGCCGCCGGCACCGGCCGAATTTTCGACCAGAAAATTGGCGCCCTGTCCCATCGTCTTGCGCATGGTCTCACCAAGTTGGCGGGCCACAAGGTCGGTCGGGCCACCCGCAGCAAAAGGTACAACGATGGTGATCGCTTTCGATCCAGGGTATCCCTGGGCATTGGCAAACAGCGCCGCGGCTGCCGCACAGATAACGAATAAACGCTTCATGAATAAATGCCTCCTTTTGATTCAGCCACAAAGTCTATCGGCGCGTACCGAAAACTGCAGAGTGGAAACTACGTAAGGGTGTTCACGGATGATGCGCGCGCTTGCCCTCATGCTATGCAAAGGCTATTTGTAGCTGCGTGCGTCCTCGATCACCTTGCCGTCGTTGGGCAGGCTGCCAGGCAACACGAGTTCCACATCGCCGCGCAACTTGGTGACCTCACGTATGGCGTCCCCGATCTTGCTGGCCAGGCCGTCCGGGCCACTGCAGGAGGTTTCCACACGCAGGGTCATGGCATCGTTGGCCATCTCACCGGTCACGACCAGGCGGGCGCGCACCACCTCCGGAAACCGCTTGGCAATGGCATCCACCTGGCCGGGATGCACAAACATGCCGCGAATCTTGGTGGTCTGATCGGCGCGCCCCATCCAGCCCTTGATACGGGTATTGGTGCGCCCGGTGGGGCAGGCACCGGCCAGCACCGCACTGAGGTCACCGGTGCCGAAACGAATCAGCGGATAGTCCGGGTTCAAGCTCGTCACGACCAGTTCACCCACCTCGCCAACAGGCACCGGGTCACCCGTACCGGGACGCACGATTTCCACGATCACGCCCTCGTCAAGCACGAGCCCCTCCCGCGCGCTGGTCTCGTAGGCGATCAGCCCCAGGTCAGCGGTGGCGAAGCACTGGTAACCCGCGATGCCGCGCGCGGTGAACCAGTCGCGCAGGCTGGGGGGAAAGGCCTCGCCGCCAAACATCGCCTTGCGCATACCGGGCAGGGCCACGCCCATGTCGGCGGCCTTCTCGACAATGATCTTCAGGAAACTGGGGGTGCCAATGTAGCCCGCCGGCTGGAGTTCGGCCATGGCCTGCACCTGCTGCTCGGTCTGGCCGGTGCCTCCGGGGAACACGGTACAACCCAAGGCATGGGCACCGGTTTCCATCATCGAGCCGGCCGGCACGAAGTGGTAACTGAAACAGTTGTGGATCAACTCGCCAGGGCGAAATCCCGCGGCGAAGATGGCGCGCGCCATGCGCCAGTAGTCCCGGGCGGTGCCTTCGGGTTCGTAGATCGGACCGGGACTGGCAAACACGCGCGGCATGCGCGCGCCGAAGGTCAGCGTACTGAAGCCGCCAAATACATCACCACCGGCCGCACGCTGCGCCTTTTGCCGTTCATGCAGGTCAGCCTTGCGCGTCACGGGCAAACGTGCCAGAGCGGTGCGGTCGCGTACCTGCGCCGGGTCGGTGTCGTGCAGTTGTTGCGCAAACGCCGCACTGGTGGATTTTGCGTGCGCGATCTGGCCGGGCAATGCCGCAAACAGTGCGGCTTCGCGTTCGACGGCGCCGCGGGTCTCCAAAGTATCGTAGTACTGGCTCATGGTCGGGTGTCCTGTGAAGTCGGAAATCAAGCCAGCCACCGTTTGCGGCGCTTATAGCTCTTGCCATCCTTGAAGGACTTGCGTTCGCCTCCACCCACGCCCAGGTAGAACTCTTTCACGTCCTCGTTGTTGGCCAGGTCGGAGGCCAGGCCGTCCATCACGATGCGCCCCGACTCCATGATGTAGCCGTAATCGGCATACCGCAGCGCCATGTTGGTGTTCTGCTCGGCCAGCAGGAAGGTGACGTTTTCCTTGCGGTTCAGATCCTTCACGATTTCGAACACCTCTTCGACAATCTGCGGCG
>JAYVRP010000968.1:0-11844 GCA_043776215.1 Rhodoferax sp.
ACTGCAATACGGCGAGACCGTCAACCAGATCCAGCACGCACTCCAGTGCGCGATGCTGGCGGAGCAGGCGGGATCAAGCGACGAATTGATCGTGGCGGCCATGCTGCATGACGTCGGGCACATGATTCACCGGGATGCGGCGAATGCGCTCGTCCAGGGACAGGACGATGCACACGAAATGCTGGGCGCCAAATACCTGGCCAAGTGGTTCGGGCCTGGCGTATGTGAACCGATTGCCCTGCACGTTCAGGCCAAGCGTTTCCTGTGCAAGCGAGAACCGGACTACCACGGCGCGCTCTCACCGATGTCCCAGAGAACCCTCGAATTGCAGGGTGGGCCCATGAGCGAGGTTGAGGCGTCTGAATTCGAAATGAACTCGCACGCCCTGCAGGCGGTCAAGGTACGGCGCTGGGACGATTTCGGCAAAGAAGTCGAACTGGCAACGCCTCCCCTAGGCCACTTCATGTCGATTGTTGATCGATGTGTCGCGCGGCCTTGATGCGCTTCGCCTGGCATGCAGACGGCCTCATTTTCTAAAGCCGGCCTCAAAGGACTGCTCAGCGCGGTCAACGGGGAAGTAACAGCGGGCACGCTTCCTGGTGCCGTACTCCAGATCTGGCACCAAGGCCAGCTCATATGCTCCGAGGCCCTCGGCTGGCGCGACCCCGAGTCCCGGGCGGCCATGCAGTCGAATACGTTGTTCCGAATCTTCTCGATGACCAAACCGATCACCTCCCTGGCAGTGATGATGTTGGTGGAGGAAGGCGCTGTGGCACTGGACGACCCAGTCACAAGGCATCTGCCAGGCTTTGGGCACCGGGAAATCCGCGTAATCGACTTGCTGCAACACACTTCAGGCCTGGTATACGGCCCGCGGGCGACGGACCCGCATGTCCGTCAGAGCTATGCAGCCCAGGGTCTGTCCGTCAATCCCCGATACCTGAAGCCCGCGGACGTGGTGCCTTCCCTTTCGCGCGTTCCACTGGTGTGCGCGCCAGGAACTGTCTGGCAATACGGCAATTCAACCGACTTGTTGGGGAGGCTTATCGAGACTATCACCGGTGAGCGACTGGGCTCGTTCATGTCACGCCGCATATTTGCTCCGCTGGCAATGCGTGACACGGCGTTTGTGGTTCCAAAGCTGGATTCCCACCGGGTAGCCAGGACATGGGTACGGGACCCCGTCGATGGGTCCGTCCCCGGCGACCCGGACCAGACCTTTGATCCCACGGTTCGGCCGCCACTCGACGTAGGCGGTGGCGGACTGATCAGCACGGCATGGGATTACGCACGCTTTGGGCAGTTCATGCTCAACGGCGGCGTCCTGGATGGCTGTCGCCTGGTGCAGACGGCCACCGCCCGCGCCATGACAAGCGACCATCTCACAGAGCGACAAATTCCCACTAACCCTGGTCCCGGCGAGTCCGCGCTCAACGCGGCCGGTTACGGATTCGGCTTCGGTTTTGCTGTGCGTCTGGCCAACCAGCCATCCAATCTCCCAGGGTCGCCAGGCTCCTTCATGTGGTCGGGAACCGCCGGCACCCTGTTCTGGGCCGATCCGGTCCGGAACTTTTTTGTTGTGTTCATGTCGCAGGCACCCGGGGCTCGCCGGGTCCTCCATCGCAGGCTGATCATCGAAAACACCTACCTGGCACTGGAACCCTGATTACAGCCATCCCGCCACGTCCAATTTCGGCGCGATGGCAATCGGCAATTTCGGTTCAGGCGCGTGGTTTGGCGATGTGGTCGAAGAACGCGCGCACAGTCGGAATACCGATCGACTCTTTGAGTGCCACGACATACACACCTGCGGTCACCGGGATGGACCGGAACGGCACGCAGGCAAAGCGTGTGTCCCCGCCGTTTTCACCCTCGAACAAAGCCCCCAGCCCGAGGCCTGCAGCGATCGCTTCCTTCATGGCCTCGCGCGTTGCCAGCACGACACTGGTCTGCAACCCGACCCTGGCATCCGCAAAGGTGGCTTCAAGAATCTGGCGCGTCTGGGAACCATCTTCACGCATGACGAACGCCCGGTTTGCCAGTTCCCGAACACTGATCGCGCTTCGCTTGGCCAGCGGATCGTCCGCACGCATACAAACAGTCAAACGCGGAGCCGCAATCAGCGCACAGGCAAACTGGGCGACTGGCTCGACCAGCGACGTGATTGCCACGTCAATGCGGCATTTTCCCACGTCCTCCAGCAACGTCGTCGTGTTCCCCATGCTGGTGGTGACGCGCACACCACTACTCGAATGCATGAACTGCGCAATGATGGGCATTGCGACATGCGGAGTCGAGATACCTATCGAGAGCCGACCACTTGCGGAATGTTGCGCGTCGCTGGCTGCCGCCTCGAACTCCTGCACCCGGCTCAAGACCAGTCGGGCCCGCACAAAAAGGTCTTGGCCGGGTTCAGTCAAGGCAATCTCGGGCCTGCGCCGTACCAGCAGCACGCCACAGCTTTCTTCGAGTGTGGCCAATTGAACGGACACGTTCGGTTGTGTCACTCCGAGCGCTTTGGCAGCCGCCGAGAAGCTGCCAAATTCGACGACAGCGACGAACGCCCTTAACGCCGACAGCGTGACGGTACCTTGAGACAAACCAGAAGAGTGCCCGGAAACCTCGGCCGACTTGTCACGCCTTCTGCTTGCTTTTGCTGTTTCAGTTCGCTTGTCCATGGTTTCATTTACCTGGGGTTGCGCGCAACAACGACAACTTTCGCGAAGATGACCAGGCGCGCAGCCATCATAGAGCAACGACTCTTCGCCAGTAACTCATGGAAACTCTATAACAGTGCGAATGGCAACCCCGCCGCGCAACTGTTGCATCCCCTGATTGACCTGCCCAAGACTGATGCGGGCTGCGATGTACGGGTTTTCCCTCAGTACCGCACCGGAGAACGTCATCGCAGAGGGCTCGCGTTACTTGCCGGCTTCAAGCGCCGTCCTTTCGTCCAGATTCAAGACCGGACCTTCAAGAGTTACCCGTTCCTGCTGCACCCGTCCATCGCGGAACCTCTCCACGATGGGTTTGAGCTTCGGATCCAGATACCGTTGTTCATAGCCATTGAGCAAAGTGCCAAGCAATCCGCGCTTCACGTCACTGGTTCCCATAAGCCAGTCAGCAAAAGGAAACGTCAGGTTCATGTTCTTGTGCATCATGATCCCGAGATTGTGGTGCGCCGCATGATGGCGGCGGATGGTGTTGACCAACGGCATGTTGCGCACGAACGCGTTCTCCTTGATGTGGCAACAAAAGTGAAACGTCTCATACACCATGTAGTGGCCGATCATCGTGATGAACAATATGTAACCTGCATTGCTGCCAAGCACAGCGCCAGTCAGAACACCCAGAATGGCCCCACTTGTTCCCAGCACGGCCAGAACCCGCCAGGGGAAGAACACGATTCTGAATTCGCGCACGCTATTGATCGTGTATTCAGTGTCCGTGAAGTACTGGTGATGTTGTCGGGTGTGCCGGTCGTAGATGGCACGCAGCGCAAACACGTCTATCAGGCGGTGCATCACATATTTGTGCATGGCCCATTCCACGAGGTTGCCTGCAATGGCAACAGGAATCACCATCAGCCACGCCCACGTGGCGCCTTGAAGCTGCGAGACGCAGTACCAGATCAGGCTGATACCGACCGCATACATCACGCCAACGTGCGAGAACCCGCTGTACATGGCGCCTATCTGGGCCCTGTACGTCTCACGAAACTTGCGTTGACGCTCGGTCATAACCATGGTTGTTGTGGCGGTATTCACGTGCAGGTTCCTTTCTCTTCAGTGGAGTTTGCCATTGCCGCTTCGCGTCCATGGGCATCCGCCATGCGCAAAGCGGCTTCAATGGAATCGACGCTGAGCGGTCGGTCCAGATGGTGGATGTACGGGGCCGTGTCATAGGCATGCTGTGCGATGCGTCGCGCCACCAGAGAAACGTCGCCGCCGTAGCCCAGCATTGCGAAGCTGCACGGCAAGCCAATGCGGCAATAGAAATCCAGCAGACCGTGCAATTCGGCAGGCGCGCGCTGTTCCAGAACGAGCTGTACGAGCAGGCCCATCGCAACCTGTTCGCCATGCAACGACGCCGCAAGCTCCGGGATGATGGAAAAGCCGCGCAGTATCGAGTGGGCGATCGATAGACCACCGCTCTCAAACGCCAGGCCCGAGAGCAGGATGGTGGCTTCCACGACACGCTCGACGTTTTCATCAAGGGTATGCGCACGCACTGCACGCACCGCGAGCTCGCCATGCTCAAGCAAGGTGTTGTAACAGGCAGCGCCCAGGGTCATTGCGAGGTAGGGGGGCGCAGCCTGGTAGAAATTCCGGCCACCGGCCTTGAAGCACTGTTCAGCCTCGAATTTCTTGGACAACGCGTCGCCGATGCCCGCCAGAAAGAACCGTATCGGTGCCGCGACAATGATCCTGGTGTCCACTACAACGGCATCGGGATTGCGCAGCATCAGGCGTACGCTGTCCACCGCGTGCGCATCCGTATAGACCACCGCCAGACGACTTGTCGGTGAATCGTTGGATGCAATCGTGGGGACAATCACCACACCACAGCCCAGCTGGATGCTGACTGCCTTGGCCGTGTCGATCGCCTTGCCACCACCGACTCCGATGACCACATCGCAGCCCTCACCAGCATGGGCGACGCGGTCTATTTCCCCGGCCGTGCATTCCCCTTGAAAGCGCAGCACCATCGTCGTGGGCGCGTGGCGTCCAAGACCCGCCATGAGCTGCGGCCGCAATGACTCCAGCATCGGGCCATCGACCAGCATCAGGGGGCGGGTGATGCCGTTCGGCAGAATTTCGCCAAGCTGCGATAAAGCGTCCGGCCCCTGGATGTAACGGTTGGGAGATCCGAAAATTCTCAGCATCAGGCGGCCTTGTTGTCCACACCGAGGGCGCTGATCCGGTGGTTGATCGGTGTCAGAGCAAGGGCGCTGTCGTGATAGATGGCATATTGCGCGTCATAACGGGCTCGCCGACCCGGGTCGGGTTCGTGGGTGCAGGCGACGGACACACATCGGGAAACCGCGCTGGCTTCGTCGGGGAAAACTCCCACGCCAACACCCGCCAGCAATGCGGCACCAAAGGATGCATCCGTGATCAATGGCATTTCGATGCGGATACCCAGCACGTCGGCGGTGATCTGCCGCCATAGCGCACTTCGGGAGCCACCCCCGATGATTCGCGCGCTGTCGAGATGGAGACCCTGCGCGCGAAACTGCTCCAGGATATCGCGCAGCGAGAATGCGATGCCCTCATACAGCGCACGCACGAAGTGGCCTCGATGGTGGCGAAACGAAATACCCAGGAAGTCGCCGCGCAGCAATGGATCCCAGTGCGGCGCGCGTTCTCCCTGAAGGTACGGGTGGAAGATCAGTCCCTCCGCGCCAGCCGGTACCTTGCTGGCCATCACGTCCATTGCGTCGAAGGCTGAACTACCGTCGCCCGACGCGTCCAGGAAGAAACTGTCGCGCAGCCAGCGGTGTGCCGAGGCGCAGGAGTTGGTGCCGGTGATGGTGTACCACAGCCCGGCAATCGCGTAGGGGTAGTTGATCAGGGTCGGGTGTGTATGCGAAGACGCGCCGATGATGCTGACGGTTGCCGCGGTGGCAAGCTTCACTGTCCCCTGCCCGAGCCGCGTGGCGCCCGCCCCCAGAGCCTCGACCGACGTGTCAGAACTCCCGCAAACCACCGGTGTCCCGCAGTGCAGGCCGCTGGCCGCTGCCGCCTTCTCCGTCACAGCGCCCACCACTGCCGTGGCGCGCGTCACAGGGGGCAAGATGGTGGCGTCCAGTCCGATCATGCCGCAGAGCCTGGGTGACCATTGGCCTGCTGCAGGGTCGAATAACAAGGTGCCCACCGCGTCAGTCACGTCGGTTTCCCATGTGTCGGTCAGTCGTCCGCGTAACCAGTCCTTGGCCACATAAAGACGCCGGACACGCGCCATGACCTCGGGCTCGCTTTGCATGAGCCACATGAGTTGCGGCATGGTCCAGGTGGGCACGGGTCGGTTGCAGGCGATGCGCAGGATCTCGTCGCCATACTGGACCTGCAGCTCCCGGGCTTGTGCGGCGCTGCGCTGGTCATTCCAGAGAATTGCGGGTCGCAACACTGAACCATCCGCATCGACCAGCACGGGCGTGTGGGCACCCGCGCTGAATGAGACTGCAGCCAGCGCACTTGCGGGAATACCGGCCTGCGCCAGCGCCCGCGGCACCGTGAGGCACAGCGCCTGCCACCAGTGTTCCGGATCTTGCTCACTCCACAGAGGGTGTGGCGAAGAGGTCGCTAGACCCTCCGATGCGCTACCCCCGACACGGCCACTGCTGTCGATCACAGTCGTCTTCAGACTGCCGGCACCGATGTCGATGCCCATGAGCCACCCTGCACCGGCAAAGGCTTCAGCCATGAGCGGATGGCTCCATCTGCTTCGCGGCCTGCCGGATCAGAGCCGCCATGTCGTACCCGTAAGTGCACGCCGACGCACAGGCGGTCGCCACCTGCAGATCCTGCCAGGCACCTGCAAGCCCGGCTTCCCACTCGAGAACACCCTGGCGAACAAGAACAATCAGCAAAGCCAATGACGAGGGCAATCGGGTTTCCACCTGCTGCGCGAGGGCGGGGTCGATAGCCCGACGGCAGGCGCTCGGACAAAACGCGCAGACCTGAATCGGGTCGAGTTGGTTATCCACATTCATGACAGCAATCCTCCAGCGTTTTGCGGGGCTGCTGCAGGACGCAAACCTAGCTTGCCCGGGTTGAGCAACGCGTCGGGGTCAAGTTGGTCCTTGAGGGCCTGAAGGAGTTCCAGTCCCGCTCCGTGTTCCCGAGCCATCCAGCGGTTGCGAAACACGCCCACCCCATGGTGGTGGCTGATCGACCCACCGTGTGCGATGCAAAGTTGCTCCAGCAGGTCCCAGGCCTTGGCGTGTAATGCCAGTTGGGCGTCATCCGGTCCGGGTGGCAAGCGGACCGTCATGTACTGGCAGGCACCCTCCGGGTACACATGCGACCAATGGGTCCCGAAGTAAACATCCGGATGAATACCAAGGACAGCCTGGCGCATTTGCCGGTATGCCTGTTCGATACCGCTCCAAGGTAGCGTGACCTCCACTGTGTCCATAAAGTAGCCCCGGGCCTGCCACGGCGGGGAGTAGGACTGAAACCGGCCTTCTTGCCAATGCCGCAGTAGCGCATCGGGTGCCACCACGCCGTCATGAGACACCGCCAGTTCCAGCGCAAGGGCACGCTCCGCATCCACCAGTCGTTTGGCACCGGAAAATTGCATAAGGCACAGTAACGGCCTGGTCTGAAACTCAGGCAGCCCGTCGGTCCGTTGACGCGATTCTTCCTCGTCGTACAGTCTCACGATCGTGGGCCGGATCTCTGCTTGCATCACTTTGCGCGTGCAGGCCAGCGCGGCGGCCAAGGTCGGAAAGGCCAGTACCAACGGACTTTCGTGCTCCGGCAGCCGCAGGATGCGCATGGTCAGCTCGGTAATCACACCGAGAGTTCCTTCGCTTCCGATCAGAATGTCCTTCAGGCTCGGGCCTACCGCCCTTCTGGGTACCGGCCGCACTTCCATCGCTGTGCCGTCGGGTAGCACCGCGCGCAGGCCAAGGACCATATCCTCGATCTTTCCGTAGCGACTTGACGACTGGCCCGCACCCCGGCAGGCCGCCCATCCGCCAACCGTGGACATGTGCAGCGACTGCGGATAGTGCCCACAAGTAAAACCGCGCTGGTTCAGATAGCGCTCGAACTGTCCGCCATTCATGCCAGCCCGGACTTTGACCGTGAGATCCTCGACGTTTATCTCGATGACGTCGTTCAGCCGTTTGAGGTCCAGCATCCACTCGGTGTGTAATGGAATCGCCCCGCCCAGTACGCCCGACCCAGCCCCTACAGGAACCAGGGCAATGCCAAGGCGACGGGCCACCTGCATACATGCGGCGACTTCATCGTGTGTGCCGGGACACAAGACGCCGGACGCAAGCCCAAAGGGCAACTTGCCGGACCTCAGCCTGAATGTGGCCAAGGGAAGCCGGTCCCGCGAGTACACGTATCGCGCCGCCGTATCCGTGTGGACATGCTCAGCTCCCAGGCAGTGAATAAATTCGCGGGTAGGGTCCGGCTTTTGATAGGTCAAGGCATGGTCTTCCGGGTTGGCTCTTCAAAGGCTGGTTTCATTGGCAATGAGGTCCACGAAACCTTGTCGTGCAATCAGTTCGTCGCGGATTCGACCAGCATGGCGGTGTAGGCATGCCGGGGCTTCAGGAAGACTTGCGCCGTCTCACCCTCCTCCACGACAACGCCATCCTTCATGACAATCACCCGTGGCGCGAGTTTCCAGATCACCGAGAGATCGTGGGTGATCAAGAGCATGGCGGCCTGTCGGCGCCTCTGCATTTCAAGTAGCTGCTCGAGCACCTGCCCCTGGATCGAGGCATCCAGCGCGGATGTAATTTCGTCGCAGATCAGCAGGTCTGGCTCGGCCGCAAAGGCACGCGCGATCGCAACCCGCTGCTGTTGCCCGCCGGACAAGCTGCGCGGAAATCGATCCAGGTACTCCTGCCCCATTCCAAGTTCGTCAAGGAGCCTTGCGGCTTGCTCGCGTCCTTCGCGCTCTGACACTCCCTTGTATATCTTCAGGGGCCGAAGCACAGCGTCGGCCACCGTTTTGCGCGGATTCAACGAGGACAGCGGATCCTGAAAAATCATCTGGATGCGACGCAGTTGCTCCTTGCTGCGCGCCGCCAGGCGTCCTGGCAGCGGGTGCCCGTCAAATTCGATCTCGCCACCTTGCAGCGCCAGCATGCCACACAGGATAGAGCCCAGCGTCGTCTTGCCAGAGCCGGACTCGCCGATCACTCCGAGGATCTCGCCCTTTGCCAACTCCAGCGCGACGTCCTGCAAGACCGGCTTTCCAACTGTCTTGCGTAACCATCGCGCATGGGTTGCGTACGAGAAATTCAGCTTCGACATCCGTAACAAACGCGGTGCTGGTGCTGGTGGCTGCAGAATGTTTTGCGCATCTATCTGAAGCGATGCCGCGATCAGTTCCCTGGCATAGGCTGTCTGCGGCGCGCGGAACACCTGGGAGACTGGCCCTTCCTCCACGATCCGGCCGTCTTTCATCACCAGCACACGTTCACACACCTTGCGTACCGCGTGCAGGTCATGGGTCACAAGAACCATCGCAGCACCGCTCTTTTCGCGAACCTCCTTCACCAGATCCAGCACCTGGGCTGCGGTCGACCGGTCCAGGGCGGTCGTGGGCTCGTCCAGCACGATCAGTGCCGGGTCACACGCCAGCGCGGCCGCAATGACAACCCGCTGCCGCTGCCCACCGGACAACTGGTGCGGGTAGCGAGCTGCGATCACGTCGGGTTGTTGAATACCCGTCCTCGACAGCAACTCCAGCATGCGGCTGAATGCGGCCTGCTTCGAAAGTGCCGCCCGCGTGATCAGCACCTCCAACATCTGTTGGCCCACCGTGCGGTGGAACGTCAGCGAAGCCAGCGGATTTTGCGGCACCATGGCAATCGAGATGCCACGCAGGCGCGCGATGGACTGTGCGCTGACGTTGGTCAATTCCGTATCCCTGAAATGCAGTGTGCCCCCCATGAAGACGCCACCGGAACGCCGGTAACCGAGAAGCGCACGGGCCAGCGTCGACTTGCCCGAGCCGGACTCGCCAACGAAGCCAATAGCCTCTCCCATGCGAAACTCGAAGCTGGCATCGCTGACCACCGCCTTTGCAATACCATTCGCGGCCTGGTAGCCAATCGACAGATCGCGGCAACGGACCAGCGGCTCAGTGTCCTGCGACGCCACGGGCGACCTCCAGGCCAAAGGCCTCTGCAATGCCTTCGGTTGCAAAGTTGATCCCGATCACCAGGCTCGAAATGCAGGCCGCAGGTATCAGGATCAACCAGGGTTGCGCCCGGATGGACTGCAGGCCATCGTGCACCATCAATCCCCAGTCCGGCGTCGGCGGCGAAAGCCCCAGCCCAAGAAACGAGAGCGTGGATACCAGCAGCAGCGCGCTGGACGTGCGCAAGGCAAACTCGACGCTCAGCAGGTCCAGGATGTTGGGAAGCATCTCTCGCGTGATGATCGTCAAGGCGCGTTCACCGCGCAACTGCGCGGCTTTTACATAGCCATACTCCATGAGCACAATGCCTTTGGCACGCGCAGTACGGATAACCCCCATCATCTTGATCACGGAGATCACGACGATCAGCACGTACAGGGATTGGCCAAAACCTGTGACAAACAACGAGACAAACAGGACCGACGGAATCGCGATCTTCATTTCAACAATCCGGCAGACCGTCTCGTCAATCCAGCCCCGGTAATACGCGGTGGCCAGACCGATCAACCCGCCCAACACCGCAGCGATTCCCCCAGCGACAAGCGCCACCACCAGGGCAATGCGACCGCCGACCAGCACACGCGAAAAGAAGTCTCTGCCGATTTCGTCCGTACCAAAGAGGTATTGCGCGCCGGGCGGCTCGAAGGGCGCGTCAAGCATCTTGAACGGGTCATGTGGCACCCACAGCGGCGCGAGCACGGCACACAGCACATGCAGCAACACCAGTGCAATTCCAATTAGCGCGGATGGTCTCTTGACGAGCCGGTGAAGCGAATCGTTCATACGCCGCGTGTCCTGGGATCCAGGTACAGGATGGCCATGTCCGCCAGCAGGTTGAAGCTCACCACGACCGCCGCCGAGATGATCGCAATGGCTTGAATCACATGCACCTCCCGCTTCGAAAACGCGCGGATCAATTCGTGCCCCAGACCAGGGAATGAGAAGACGAGCTCCACGACGACGATGCCCGATACCAGGGCCGCGCAATACAGTGCCATTGCCGTGAGACAGGGGATGATGGCAGCAGGAAAAGCGTGAACCCAGGTGATGCGCCACTCCGGAATGCCGGTCATGCGCAGGCGCTCGACAAAATCACTGGCCAGCGCTTCGATCATCCCGATGCGCAGAAGCCGGGTCAGGTAGGCAATCGAGCCAATCAGGATGGTGAGCACGACCAACGGAGAAGCGCCCAGAAGCTCCAGCATCGGCGCACTGGTGCTTGCAGTGATCGTGGCCGGAAACAGCGGCCAATACACGGCGAAAGCCATCACAAGCAGTGTCCCCGTGACGAATTCGGGCACCGAGTAGCCAAGCAAGGTCGCCGTCGATACAACCACATCGCCGGGCCGGCGGTAGTAACAGGCGGCGCCCACGCCCAACAACACTGCGGCAGGAATCGCGAACACCAACACCGTGACTGCCAGCATCAGCGAATTGCGCACGGGGAACGCCAGGATCACGGATACCGGGGTTTTGCTCAGGATCGTCTTCCCGAAGTCGAGCCGTGCCAGCCCCGACATGAACTCGAGCAGCCGCGTGGAGGCTGGCCGGTCCAGCCCCAGCGCTTTTTTCATGGCGGCCAGCTTTTCCGGCGGAATCAAGGCCATTTCATCGGCCGACATCGTGACGTCCAGTGCGTCCCCAGGCAAGACTTCGGTTGCGAAGAACACGAAGGCCGCCAGGAGCAGCAAGGTTGTCAGCGCATACGCAACCCTTGTGAGAATAGCCTGCAGCATCCGGATTTACCGTGAAAGCCCTGAACGAACCCAGCGTGTCAGGCTTTCCAGACCTTGTCCAGTGTGATGGACCAGATTTGCGGGTGGTACGGCATGCTGCGGATGTTCTTGCGCCTGATCATGAAGGTGTCGCCACCGGCCGGCAACACAGCCGGCACCTCCTCATGCAAGATCGCCTGCATCTGGGCGTAGATCTGCTTGCGCTTGTCTGCCT
>JAYVRP010000969.1:0-3417 GCA_043776215.1 Rhodoferax sp.
GGCAAGGCGACCGACCACATGGTCCGTTTCCTGGCGCCGCTGTTCGGTGTATCGGTGGCCCGGATCGAAGTGGTGTTCGGCCAGGAGAACATCCACAAGCAGTTGCGCATCAAGGCCCCGACCAGACTGCCCGCCGTGTTCGGCAACCCAGTGATGCCGCAACACGACTGAGCGGCGACAATCCGGGGCCGATGGCGTGGTGCTTTTGCGCACGCGCCGGAACTTCAGATCACCCCCGGTACTCCCAACCATCACATGAAGCCTGCCACCCTGATACCGGCATCCATCGCCATCGTGCTGCTGGTCGCGGCGACCCTGCTGCCCGCAGCCGCCACGGCACAGGCCGCGCCCGGCACCAGTGCCATCGTCACCACGGAACAGGTGCGCGCGGAACTGCTGGGCCATGCCCCCGAGGGGGTCGAAACCGGAAAGACCGTGTGGGTCGGCCTGCAGCTGGCGCACCAGCCCGATTGGCATACCTACTGGAAAAATTCCGGTGATTCGGGGCTGCCCACCGTACTGCAATGGACCCTGCCCGGTGGCGTCACGGCAGGAGATATCGCGTGGCCGCTGCCAAAGAAGATCCCGATTGGCAACCTCGCCAACTACGGCTACGAAGGCACCGTGTTGTTGCCGGTGCCACTGACGATCGGCCCCGGCTTTCAGCCCGGCGTCTTGTCGGGCAATCTGGAGGTCAAGCTGCGGGCGTCCTGGCTGGTCTGCCAGAAGGAATGTATCCCTCAGGACGGCGAGTTTGTGCTGAAGATGCCGGCACGCAGTTCCACGGCCAGCCACCGCGCGGATTTTGACGCGGCCGCGCACGCCCAACCAGCGCCAGTGGCCGATTCGAGCGGCAGTGCCGTCGTGGTCGGGCCCCGGGCTCTCGCGGTCCGGGTCAATGGCTTGCCTGCGGCCATGCGCGGCAAGACACTCGAGTTTTTCCCCGAGTCGCCGGAGGTGATCGAAACCGCCGCGGCATGGACGCAGGCCTGGGACGGCGCGGCGTGGACCGCGTCCGTACCCCTGTCTGCGCACCGCTCCAACAGCCCGTCCACCATGCCAGTGGTGCTGACGCAAGGGGGCCAGGGCGTGCGCGTGGAGCTTCCGGTGCAAGGCGACTGGCCCCGCCCGGCGAACACGACATCGGCCACGCTGCCTCTGCCGCCCGTGCTGGCGACCCCCGCCGGACCGTCACTGGGTCTGTGGGCGGCGCTGCTCGGCGCCCTGCTCGGGGGCCTGCTCCTGAACCTGATGCCCTGCGTGTTCCCGGTGCTGGCCATCAAGGTGCTCGGGTTTGCGCGCCATGCGTCGAATCGGCGTGCGCACCGGATCAGCGGTCTGGCCTACACCGCGGGTGTCATGCTGAGCTTTGTTGCACTGGGGGCGGCGCTGATCGGGTTGCGCAGCGCGGGCGAAACCCTGGGCTGGGGTTTTCAGCTGCAGGACCCGGCCGTGGTGGCTTCCCTTGCCGCGCTGTTCACGCTGATCGGGCTGAACCTGTCCGGCCTGTTCGAATTCACCCATGTGCTTCCCTCGTCCATCGCCACGCTGCAGGCACGTCACCCGGCTGCGGACGCGTTCTTGACCGGCATCCTGGCCGTGGCGGTGGCGGCACCGTGCACGGCGCCGTTCATGGGTGCCTCGCTGGGCCTGGCCGCCACCTTGCCTGCAAGCGAGGCACTCGCGATCTTTGCGGTGCTGGGCCTGGGCCTGGCACTTCCGTACCTGGCGGCCAGCCTGATCCCCGCATTTGCGCGCGGACTGCCGAAGCCCGGCGCCTGGATGGAGCTCTTGCGGCGGTTCTTGGCCTTTCCGATGTTTGCCACCGTCGTCTGGCTGGTCTGGGTCCTGGGCCAACAAAGCGGCATCGACGGCGCCGGCGCGCTGCTGGCATTGCTCGTGGGCCTGGCCCTGGTCGTGTGGACCCTGAACCTGCACGGCCCGGCCCGCAGAATCGCCGGCACGTTGGGCCTGATGGCTTTCATCGCGCTGGCCTGGAGCGTGGGCCCTTACGTCACGCGCCCGATTGACAACGCCGGCACACCACCGGCCGGCTGGGAGGCCTGGGAGCCGGGGCGGGTCGAGCAGATCGTTGCCAGCGGGCGGCCCGTGTTCGTCGATTTCACAGCCGCATGGTGTGTGACCTGTCAGCTCAACAAACAGACCACCCTGAACAATCGCCAGCTGCTGGCCGAGTTGGCCGAACGCAAGGTGGTGTTGCTGCGCGCCGACTGGACCCGGCGCGACCCCGCCATCACTGTGGCCTTGCGCCAGCTAGGCCGCAATGGCGTACCGGTGTATGTGATCTACCAGGCTGGCAAGGCCCCGGTTCTGATGTCCGAAATTTTGAGTGTCGCCGACATGCGCGCGGCGTTGGCGCGCCTGTAAAAGGCGCCCCCCATGCGGCCTGGCCCGGCCCGCATGGGGGGCGCGTGCGGGTCGTGTCAAGCCGGCGGAATGAACGGCTGCCGGATCAACTGGAAAACCGGCAACGCCTCCAGCCGGTCTGCGTGTGCACCGAGCGCGGCAAACTCTGCCATCGAAACCAACCCGGGGTGCGCCTCTGCAAGAAAGCGCAGTCCGGCTGCGACCGCGATGTCGGCGTGGCCAGGCTGATCGCCAAACCAGTAGCGGCCGACTCTTTGGCGCCGATCACTTTCCAGCACCGCCATTGCACCAATGATTTGTGCACGACAGCGGTCTACCCACAGCGCAGACACCTGCGGGTGCAGACGCCTCTCATAAAAAAGGCTGACCGCCTTTTCGGCCAGACCGGTCGCCAGCGCCGCCACTTTGAGTGCCTGGTGGCGCTCTGGTTCAGCCCGCGGAAACAGCGCCGTGCCGCGGGGCGCCAGGCTGTCCAGGTAGTCGAGGATGTGATGGCTTTCGATCAACACGGAACCGTCGTCGAGAACCAGGGTCGGTACCCGGATCAGCGGGTTGAATGGCCGGATCTTTTCTGCATCGCCGAACACCGACCATGGCCGGTGTTCGAACGGCAGTGCGTACAGCGTCAACGCGATGCCAACGCGCCGAACAAAGGGTGAGTCGTACTGGCCGATGAGGATCATGTGTCGTGCTCCGGGATTGCGACGTGATCAAGAACACACAGCATGCCACAGCAAGACATGTTCCCGTCGAAGGACCGTCTCAAGAAATCGGATGCTGAAGTGTCTTGCCCGCCCCGGAGTCCCTGCAGCAGTCTCGGCTGGGTGTTTTGAATACTCACTAGAGCCTGATCGTCGGCGCTGGCACCTGACCCAGAGCCCGAGACCCGCGCCCTGACCGTGGCCACGATCGGCCGGGTGGCATGGGTCGGACATCGCTGGTCAAGACCAACGCTGACCAAATGCTGACCAAGTCTGGCGATTTCCGGCTTTCCAAGTTATAGTCCGACCGCAGTGGCACGGGCCTGAC
>JAYVRP010000970.1:0-3413 GCA_043776215.1 Rhodoferax sp.
GACGATGGGTATCCAGGCCCAGCTGGCGACGGTGGGAATGTGCATGGTGGAGTGCCGCCAGGCACTCCGGCGGCTAGTAGGTGCCAGGCAACAGGATACCTGTGTCGACGTTGGCGATGTTGGTGTGCCCGCAGAAGGCCATGGTGATGTCGAGTTCCTTGTGGATGATTTGCAGCGCCTTGGTGACACCGGCTTCACCCATCGCGCCGAGCCCGTAGACCATGGCACGGCCGATCATGGTGCCGCGTGCACCCAGGGCCCACGCCTTGAGCACGTCCTGCCCGGAGCGGATGCCGCCGTCCATCCAGACTTCGATGCGCGAGCCGACTTCAGCCACGATGGCGGGCAGCGCCGCAATGCTTGATGGCGCGCCGTCGAGCTGGCGACCGCCGTGGTTGCTCACCACGATGGCGTCGGCGCCGGCGTCGACCGCCAGCCGTGCGTCTTCGGCGTCCATGATGCCCTTGAGGATCAATTTGCCGCCCCAGCGCTCCTTCACCCAGCGCACATCGGCCCACGACAGGCGCGGATCGAACTGCTCATTGGTCCAGGCCGCCAGCGAACTCATGTCACTCACCCCCTTGACGTGGCCCACGAGGTTGCGGAAGGTATGGCGCCGCGTGCCGAGCATTCCCAGGCACCAGCGCGGCTTGGTGGCCAGGTTGACGATGTTGCGCAATGTGGGCCGCGGCGGCGCGGTGAGTCCGTTTTTCAGGTCCTTGTGGCGCTGGCCGATCACTTGCAGGTCGAGCGTCAGCACCAAGGCGCTGCACTTGGCTGCGCGCGCGCGTTCGATCATGCGCGCCATTGCCTCGCGGTCGCGCATCATGTAGAGCTGGAACCAGAAAGGCGCGCGGGTGTTCTCGGCGATGTCCTCGATCGAGCAGATGCTCATGGTGGACAGTGTGAACGGAATGCCGAATTTCTCGGCTGCACGGGCGGCGTGAATCTCGCCGTCGGCATGCTGCATGCCGGTCAGCCCGACCGGGGCAATCGACACCGGCATGGCCGCCGGGCAACCCACCAGTGTGGTGGCAGTGCTTCGGTTCTCCATGTTGACCGCCACGCGCTGGCGCAGCTTGATCTTTTGGAAATCGCTGGTGTTCGCGCGGTAGGTGCCTTCGGTCCATGAGCCCGAATCTGCATAGTCGTAGAACATGCGGGGCACGCGCTTCTCGGCCAGTACGCGCAGGTCTTCGATGTTGGTGATGACGGCCAATGGGGTCTCCTTGTTGTGAAACCGATGTTAGCCCCAGGCCCTGGCGGCCGGTTTGAAACCGGCGCCAGGTCACGTGAAAATATTTCCGCCAGGCGGCTGGGCCGCCGGTGGTCAACCCAGGCGCACCGGCACGAAGATCTTTTCTTCGCCACGCTGGATCAACAAGGCGACCGACTTGCCCGCCTTGGCCACCACGGTGCTGACCTGCTCGAAAGTCCTGGCGGCGCTGCCGTTGATGGCGATCAGCACGTCGCCGGGCTCGACACCTGCCAGGGCAGCGGGACCCGTGGCGTTTTCGATCAGCATGCCGAACTCGACGCCGGCTTCGCGCAATTCATCGGGCCGCAAGGCACGCAACGCCAATCCGAGGCGGCCACGCGGCGCGGCATCTTCCTTGCTGGCGACTTGCACCGCTTTGTCCGACGCGTTGGCCAGGCGGGCCTGAATGGCCAGTGCCGTCCCGTTGCGCCAGACTTCAAGTTGCAGCCGGTCGCCAGGCGCGGCTAGTGCGATGGCGGCCGGCAGGTCGCCCGAGGAGACCACCGGGTGCCCGTCCGCGCGGCGGATCACATCACCCGGTTGCAGGCCTGCCTTGTCGGCCGGCCCGTTCTTTTCCACGGAGGTGACGAGTGCACCTTCGGGTTTGTCGAGTTTGAACGAGTCGGCCAGCGCCTGGTTGATTTCTTGCACGATCACGCCCAGACGCGCATGTTCGACCTTGCCGTGCGCCACCAGTTTGTCCTTGATGTTGAGCGCCAGGTCAATCGGGATGGCGAACGAGAGACCCTGGTACCCACCGGTGCGGCTGTAGATTTGCGAGTTGATGCCGATCACCTGGCCCCGGGTGTCGAACAACGGGCCGCCCGAATTGCCAGGGTTGACCGCGACGTCGGTCTGGATGAAGGGCACGGCGCTGTCATCGGGCAGCGAGCGGCCCTTGGCGCTGACCACCCCCGCCGTGACGGTGTTTTCGAATCCGAAAGGTGAGCCGATGGCAAGCACCCACTCGCCCACCTTGAGATCCGCCGTGCGACCGAGCGCCACTACGGGAAGGTTCTTCGCATCAATCTTGAGCACCGCGACGTCGGTCTTGGGGTCGGCACCCAGCACCTTCGCGATGAACTCGCGCCGGTCGGTCAGCTTGACGCTGACCTCGGTGGCGTCGCGCACCACATGGGCGTTGGTCAGGATGATGCCGTCCGCACTGACGATGAAGCCGGAGCCCTGGCCACGGGTGGGTGTCTCGCGTGGTGCGGAGCCCTGGCCCTGGCCTTGCTGGAAGCGGCGGAAGAATTCAAAAAGCGGATCGTTGCCGAACGGATCATCGCGCTGACCGTGTCCTGCCGCCGGATTCTGGCTGGAGGCCTTGGTGCTACCGGTCACGCTGACGTTGACGACCGCGGGCCCATACTGCGCCGTGATCTGCGAGAAGTCGGGCAGTGCCATCGGAACGCTGGTGGCGCCGGTGGCGGGCGCACTTGCCTGGGGTAACGCATGCGCACTGCGGACGTTTTGCAAGGCGGTAACGCTGGCGCCGCCGATGGCACCTGCGGTCAGCAGGGCCAGGACCAGACGCGTGCTCTTGAGTGACAGTGAGTGCATGAAATTTCCTTGTGTGTTGAAAGTTGCGATGCTCCAACTATGGGGGCCCACTCTTAGGCCAGTCTTAAATGCCGATTCAGGTGCCGCCGCGGCTTGATCGTCGATAGCGGACCCAAGCCACGGCCACGCCCGCGATCAGCAAGACAAGCAACACGAACTCTTCGATATGCCGCAGGTCGTGGAACACCAACTCCAGCAAGTTGCCGAACTGGTAACCAAGCCAGGCGACCAGCACCGCCCACACCGCGGCCCCCACCATGTTCAGTAGCGCAAAACGCAGCGCCGGCACCTGCAATGCGCCCATCGCGAGCGGCCCTGCCATGCGCAATCCGTATAGAAACCGGATGCCCAGGATGAGCGGCGTGTGGTATTTTTCGAGCAGGCGCTGGACGGTGGGAACTTGGCGGCCCAGTGCTGGAAACCGCACGAACAGGCGCTCGCCGTAGTACCGTCCGAGCCACTAATAAACCTGGTCGCCGAAAGTGCTCGCCACGAAGGCCAGCAGCATGACCTCCGGCAAGCGCATCAGGCCGCGATGGGCGGCAAAACCCGCCATCAGCAACACGGTCTCGCCCTCCAGAAATGTGCCGAT
>JAYVRP010000971.1:0-3411 GCA_043776215.1 Rhodoferax sp.
GTCAAGCCGGGCGGCACACTGTCGCTGCAGATGCACCACCACCGCGCTGAACACTGGATCGTCGTGAGCGGCACCGCCAAGGTCACGCGGGGGGAGGAGACCTTTTTGGTGTCAGAGAACGAATCCACCTTCATTCCGCTGGGCACCACACACCGGCTGGAAAACCCGGGCCGGGTCGCCCTGGAAATGATCGAGGTGCAGTCGGGCTCCTATCTGGGCGAAGACGACATCGTACGATTTGAAGATGTGTACGGAAGGTAGGTAAGCGACCTTGAAGCACCCACTGATCGCGAGTGCACGAAAGCTTTGGCATCAGGGGCTGCGCAAAGCGTTTTCGTTGTTCCCGCGTTCAGTTCGTTTCGCGATCTTTCGCTCCTTTGTCGATTGCGACCCGGCACCCGACAAACGGCTCGTCCTCAAGATCGCCGAAACCAGGGAAGAACTGGAGCAGTGTTTTTCGCTGTTGCACGACGCCTATGTCGGCGCGGGGTTCATGAAGCCGGCGCCTTCCGGCCTGCGCGCCACGATCTACCACGCGTTGCCAACCACCACCACCTTGTGCGCCAAGTACGAGGGGCAGGTGGTGGGCACCTTGTCGCTGATTCGTGAGAGCGTGTTTGGTTTTCCGCTGCAAGCAATTTTCGATCTGAAGGAGATCCGTGCCCGTGGCGGCAAGATTGCCGAGGTGTCGGCGCTTGCGGTGCATCCGGATTTTCGCAAAACGGGCGGCGCCATCCTGTTCCCGCTGATGAAGTTCATGTACGAATACTGCACGACGTTCTTCGACACCCGCCACCTGGTGATCGCCGTGCATCCCACACGCATCGAGATGTACGAGTCCTTGTTGTTTTTCGAACGCTTGACCGAAAACAAGGTCGACAACTACGATTTCGCCAATGGTGCTCCAGCCGTTGGTGCGTCGCTGGACCTGCGAAACGCCCCCAGGAATTACAAGCAGATCTACGCCAGTAAGAAGCCACGCAAAAACCTGTATGCCTATTTTGTCAAGCTCAAGCTACCCAATATCGTGTTGCCGAACCGGCGTTACTTCACGACCAACGACCCGGTGATGACAACTGACCTGCTCGACCACTTCTTCAACCAACGCACGCAGGTGTTCGAGCACCTGAGCATGCGCGAGAAGATCATGCTGCATTCGATCTACAACTTGCCGGAGCATCAGAAAATGCTGCCGAAGATCGAAGAGTCTGCGCAAACCGGCAAACACCTGCGCCAGCACCAGCGCTATTCACTCAAGTGCCCGGGCAACTTCCTCTTGCAGCTCGACGGTAAAGCCGAGGCTGTATCCCTGAGTGTGGTGGAGTTGTCCAATTTCGGTTTTCTGGCGCATTCCAAGGTATTGATACCCACCAAGGTTTGGGGCGATGCCACGATCCAGCTGGGCAATAACGAGCAATCGACCGTGCGTGCCATGGCGGTGCGTGGCAAGGACAGCGGCGGGAACATCTTCTACGGGTTTACGCTGGCGGAACCCGACCGGGCATGGCGCAAGTTTGTCAGCGCCTTGACTGCCGGAGTCACACACGAGGACCTCGACAACGCGACGCGTTTTCTCACTGATTGACTAGCCAGGCGCCTGCCGCTTCCTGCTTGGCCGGGCAGGCGACCCGCATGAAAGCGACATCACTTGCCGCGTGTGTGCTCCAACAATTGCAGAACAAACGCGGAAGGAACTGCATAGCTGATTCCGGACGGTTGGCTCAACGCCGACTCACGGGTTCTCTTGAGCAGGACCATGTTGACGACACCCAGCACATCACCAGTCTCCGGGTCGAACAGCGGACCTCCGCTGTTTCCGGGGTAGGCCGTGCCATCGAGTTGGAATACGTCGAAGCTGCCTGCCCGCGCACCACGTACCGCAGCTTCAGTCAGTTGGCGGGAGGTTGGCGCAGGCAAGGAGGCTGGCGTGATTGAGGAGACGGTAGCGCGATGGGTCACCGGCGCAAAACCCAGGGTCCCGCCATTAGGAAAACCCATGAAAGCCACCGATTGCCCTTCAAGCACGGTCACCGAGTCGCGAACGAGCATCGCCGGCACTGCTGCGCCTTCGATGCGCAGCACCGCCAGATCGTGCAATTTGTCCACCTCGAGTGTTGTCGCCTGGCGCATGCGCAATTCGTTGTCCGCTCCGCGCACCTGAACCACAAGTGATACGCCGTCTTGGTTCTCCGACGAGTCTGGCAACACATGAGCGTTGGTGACCACGGTATTGCCACTGCCCACCACGAAGCCTGTGCCACGCAAGCGAAACCGCGGGCTGTCGGTGGCGCGGAAGGTGCCGACAATGACGATCGACGGTTTGATGCGGGCGATGGTGGTGGTAAGGTCGGCCAGCACCGGGCCGGCGCCCAGAGCACAGGCCAATATCAGACATCTGGCGACTTGTCTTTGGAATATCCCACTGCGCCAATTGATCGACATGGACCGCCTCGACTACAGACTCTTCAAGAGCTTGGCGACTTCAGCTTGCGCGGGAAACTTGTCTCCGAGTTTGACCAGTTCGTCGAGTTCCTTGCGCGCCAGATCTTTCTTTCCGGCACTGATTTGGATCTTGGCAAGGTTCAGCCGGAGCGCGGCGGCTTGGGGTTGCAATGCGACGGCCTTGTTTTGCCACTCCAGCGCCTTGGCATGGTCGCCCTTGCTCGACAACAGCATCGCCAAAGTGTCCATGAAGGCCGGCTGGTTGGGCGCAATCGCCAATGCTCTTTCGGCATAGGCAACTGCCCCTTCCTTGTTGAGTTTTCCTGTCGCCCAGGCGAGGTTATTGAGTACGACCGCGCTGCCAGGCTGTAGTTGCAGTACGTTTTGGTAGTATTTTTCCGCGCTTGGGTAATCTGCGCGAGTGGAAGAGTAATCGCCAAGGTACATGCGAAAATCTGCATCCTTCGGGTTGTCCTTGAGCCACGCGGCAGTGAATTTTTCGACATCGGCGACCTTGTTGGCGGCACCTAAGACGCGGTGGTATTTCACCGCCAGGCTGGAAGAAGTGGTTGCCTGTTTGAGCCCCCCGCGGTACGCCTCTGCGGCAAGATCCCATTTCCCCTGGCTTGCAGCCACATCGCCTTCCATAAGATAACCTACAGCTTCCTTGGGCCGCTGTTTCTGGACGGTACGCGACACACGCACGGCCTCCTCGTAGGTCTTGCTCAGCATCGAGAGTCGCACCAGTCCACTTTGCGCCTCCAACAGATCCGGCTTGATCTCCAGCGCCTTGCGCAAACTCTGGATTGCGGCATTCGTGTCCTTGGCAGCCACGTGTGCTTCGGCAAGCCGCAACTGTGGCACAGGCGACAGTGGCTGCATGGCAGCCACCTTGCCGAAACTGGCCAACGCCTGGTTGGTGTCGCCGGAGGCCTGCTGCGCGCGACCCAACGCATCCAGCAACTCCGG
>JAYVRP010000972.1:0-3408 GCA_043776215.1 Rhodoferax sp.
ATCTCGGCCCGGACCAGATTGCCGCCGTGCGCGCGCGCAGCGACGTACGGGTGGAAGAGTTCCCGCAGGCTGCGGTGCATTTCATCAGCCTGAACCAGAAGTCCGAGAAGCTGCGTAATCCAGCCGTGTGGGAGGCTATGCGTTACCTGGTGGACTACGAAGGCATCTCCAACCAGTTGTTGCGCGGCCAGCTGCGCGTGCACCAGGCTTTCCTGCCGGTGGGCTTTCCCGGTGCGCTCAACACCACGCCGTTCAAGCTCGACACCGAGCGCGCCAAGGGCATCCTGACGCGCGCCGGCATCACGAGCCTGGAGATCGACATGGACCTGATCAACAGCCCGCGATTCATGGACATGGCGCAATCCATGCAGGCTTCGATGGCCAAGGCCGGCATCAAGCTCAACCTGCTGCCCGGCACCGGCAGCCAGGTGATCACGCGTTACCGCGCGCGCAAACATGAGGCGATGCTGCTGTACTGGGGCCCGGACTTCTTCGACGCGCATTCCAATGCCAAGGCATTTGCCTACAACGTCGACAACAGCGACGGCACCTACCAAAGCACCACCACGTGGCGCAACGCCTGGCATGTACCCGAGTTGTCGGCCAAGACCATGGCCGCCCTGAAGGAGCCAGTGCCCGCCAAGCGCGCCGCGCTGTACCAGGAGCTGCAGCGCGAAGTGCAGGCCAAATCGCCCATCATCATGACCTTCCAGGACCAGAACCAGGTCGCCTTCCGCTCCAACGTCAAGGGTTACATCCAGGGTTCGGTGGCAGACCTGATCAAGTACGAGGGCGTGACCAAGTAGTTCGCTGGCAGTTTCATGGCCAGCCACGCGCGCCTGAGGGTGATCCTGCGCACGGCGTCGTCCTTCGTGCTGATGCTGCTCGCGCTGTTGCTCGTCACGTTCCTGATCGGCAAGGCGGCACCGATCGACCCGGTCCTCAAGATCGTGGGCGACCGGGCAACCCCGGAAGCCTACGAGCAGGCCCGGCGCAGCCTGGGCCTGGACCAGCCGGTGGTCCGCCAGTTCATGAACTATGTAGGCCGGGCGCTCCACGGAGACCTGGGCAACTCCACCTCCACCGGCCGCCCGGTGCTGGAGGACATCCAGCAATACTTCCCGGCCACCATCGAACTGGCCACCCTCGGCATCGTGATCGGCGTCGTGATCGGAGTGCCGATGGGCATGCTGGGCGCGCATTTCCACAACCGCTGGATCGACCAGGTGGTGCGCATGTTGTGCCTGGTCGGTTATTCGGTGCCGGTGTTCTGGCTTGGGCTGGTGGGCCTGCTGGTGTTCTACGCGAAGCTGGGGTGGGTGGCCGGGCCGGGCCGGCTCGACGACGTCTACCAGTACACACTGCAGGGGTGGAGCAACTTTGTGCTGCTCGACGCCTGGCGCGCCGGCAACATGGACGCGCTGAAAAACGCCGTCATGCATCTGATCCTGCCGGCCAGCCTGCTGGGCTATTTTTCACTGGCCTACATCTCGCGCATGACACGCTCGTTCTTTCTGGAGGAGCTCGGCAAGGAATACGTACTCGCCGCCCGTGTCAAAGGCCACTCCGAACTGCAGTTGCTGGTGCGCCAGGTGTTGCCGAATGTCGCAGCGCCGCTGCTGACCGTGGTGTCACTCTCGTACGCCGTGTTGCTTGAAGGTGCCGTGCTGACCGAGACCGTGTTCTCGTGGCCGGGCATCGGCTCCTACATCACCGGGGCGCTGTTCAGCGCCGACATCGCCGCGGTATTGGGCGGGACCTTGCTGATCGGTGTCTGTTTTGTGGTGCTCAACAGCCTGACGGACCTGTTTGGTTACCTGCTGGACCCGAGGATGCACGCATGAGCACCGCGCGGCCGCCCGAAGGTGCTCACACCGCAGCCCGCAGGGCGGAGGCTCTCCGGTGACCCGCGCCTGGCTGCTCAGCGAATCGCCGGTATCGGCTTGGCAGGCCAAGTGCGGGCGCTGGTACCGCGTGTGGTTGCGCACCGCGCAAAGCCCGGCCATGTTGTTCGGTCTGGTCATCCTGGCCCTGATGGTGCTGGGAGCCCTGTTCGCGCCCTGGCTCGCACCCGCGGACCCGAATGCCCAGGACATTCAGCGCCGCCTGGTGGCGCCGGGGGCTGATTACTGGCTGGGTACGGACCAATTGGGCCGCGACCTGTTGAGCCGCGTGATCTATGGCACGCGGCCCACGCTGCTCATCGTGACGCTGGTGGCCGTGTTGTCGGCGCCGCTGGGCCTGGCCGTGGGGATCTGCGCGGGATACTTCGGCGGCTTGGTCAATGCGCTGCTGATGCGCATCACGGATGTGTTCATGGCATTCCCGCGCCTGGTGCTGGCGTTGGCGCTGGTCGCCGTGCTCGGGCCCGGAATTGTGAATGCCGTCATTGCCATTGCCATCACGGCCTGGCCGCCTTATGCCCGGATTGCCCGCACCGAGACCCTGAGCACCAAATCCAGCGACTTCCTGCAGGCGGCCCGTGTCCAGGGCCTGCCGACCTCCCGCATCCTGCTTGGGCATCTGCTGCCCATGTGCCTGCCGTCCACCGTCGTCCGCGTCACGCTGGACATGGCCGGCATCATCCTGACCGCGGCCGGCCTGGGGTTCCTGGGGCTGGGTGCGCAACCGCCCATGTCCGAATGGGGTGCCATGATCTCCGCCGGGCGCCAGTTCATCTTCGACCAGTGGTGGGTGGCTGCGGTGCCGGGCGTCGCCATTTTGCTGGGCAGCCTGGCCTTCAACCTGGTGGGGGATGGCCTGCGCGACGTGCTGGACCCGCGCAATGGCTGAGCTGCTGATCGACGGCCTCACGGTCACCTATCCGACGCCCGCCGGGCCGGTGCAGGTAGTGAAGTCGCTGTCCCTGCAAATGGGCTCGGAGCGTATCGGTATCGTCGGCGAATCGGGCTCGGGCAAGTCCATGACGGCCCGCGCCATCCTCGGTCTGGTGCGCCACCCCGGTACCGTCAGCGCGCAGCGCATGCAGTTCGACGGCCTCGACCTCACGACCCAGAACGCTGCCGGCTGGCGCGCCATCCGGGGCAAACGGGTCGGCATGATCCTGCAGGATCCGAAGTTCTCGCTCAACCCCGTTTTGCGCGTGGGTCGGCAGATCGCCGAGGCCGGGTTGCTGCACGGCGTGTTCGGCCCGCGCGACGCCAGGCAACGCGTGCTCGACATGCTCGACACCGTCGGTGTGGACCAGCCCGATCGGGTGTTCAATGCCTACCCGCACCAGCTCTCCGGTGGCATTGGCCAGCGCGTCATGATCGCCGCCATGATGATCGCCTCGCCGTCCCTGATCATTGCCGACGAGCCCACGTCGGCGCTCGACGTGATGGTGCGCGGCCAGGTGCTCGCCATGATGGACCGCGAAATCCGCCGGCGCGGCATGGGCCTGCTCAT
>JAYVRP010000973.1:0-3407 GCA_043776215.1 Rhodoferax sp.
CAGCGAAGCTGAAATGCTGCTTGCCGTGCGTGACATCGGTCTGGAATGGTACGTCGATCCGACCCGGCGCCAGAGTTTTCGCGCCCTGATCGAGCGTGATGGCAAGGTGGTCAACTTCCGCTCCGAAATTTACCGGCACAAGACCCGGGAACGCATCTGGGTGCTCGAGAACGCCCATCTGGTGCGAACACCCGACGGCGATATCAGTTACTTTGAGGGAACGGTCGAGGACGTCACCGCGGCGCACCGTGCCAGCCTGGCACTGGAAGCCAGCGAGCGGCGCTTCCGAGCCCTGACTGAGAAGGCGCAGGTACTCACGGTCGTTTGCAGCGCTGTTGGTGGCGTGCTGTATGCGAGCCCCGCAACCATGGTGTTGCTCGCGCGTGACCCGGACGAGCTACGCACCAGCAGCATCTTTGACTGGATCCACCCCGACGACCTCCAATACGTGCGTCAAGCGTTCGCGGATGTGCTGGCTTTTCGCAACCCGGGGCTGGAATCCATCCACCGCTTCCACCATGCCGACGGCAGCTGGCGCCACCTGGCTGCAGTGGCCACCAATTGCCTGAACGACAGCGCCGTGCAGGGCATCGTCCTCAACTTCCGGGATGCCACCGAGCGCAAGCGGGCCGAAGAAGCGGAGCAGGCACTACGCGACAACGAGGAGCGCTGGAAGCTGGCACTGGACAGTGCGGGCGATGGCGTCTGGGACTGGTGCATCCCCACGGGTATCGAGATCTATTCGAGACGTTTCAAGGAGATGTACGGATATGGTGACGACGAGTTGAAGGGTGCGACCGCCGATTTTGATCTGCTTACCCACCCGCAGGACCGGGAGCAACGCGACAAGGATCGCCAGGCCCACCTGGATGGCTGCACGCCGTCTTATGCCAACGAGCACCGTGTCCGATGCAAGGACGGTAGCTGGAAATGGATCCTGTCGCGCGGCATGGTCATTCGTCGCGATGCCGGTGATCAGCCGCTGCGCATGATCGGCACCCACACCGACATCACGAGCCGCAAGAATGCCGAGGCGGCATCACTCGATCTGTACCGGCAACTCGCCGAAAAAACCCAGCTCCTGCAGACCACGCTGGGCAGCATCAGCCAGGGCATCTTCATGATCGGTGCAGACGGCCGCTTGATCACCTACAACGCACGCGTGTGCGAACTGCTGGACCTGCCTGAATCCCTATTTGAAGCGCACCCGACTCTGCAGGAAATCACAAACTTCCAGTTCGAACGGGGCGATTTCGGAGCCGAAGTGCAGTTGGCCGACGGGCGGGCCCGCGACTATGTGACTGCCGCCGCGTTGACCGCTCCAGTCCCAGTCCCGATTCCGGTTCCCATGCATTACCTGCGCACGACCAAGGCGGGACGCACGCTCGAGGTCAAGACGCAATCCCTGGCCAGCGGGGGCATGGTGCGCACGTTCGCGGATGTGAGCAACTACGTGCAGGCCGAGATATCCCGCAAGAGGCTCAACCTTCTGCTCGAAGCCACGCAGGCGATGGCACACATCGGCGGATGGGAGGTCGATATCGTGACCGACCAGGTGTTCTGGACCGACGAGGTTTACCGGATACTGGAGACCTCGCCCGAGGAGTACCGGCCCACCACCGCGACCACGATGCGGTTTTTCACTCCACAGTCCGCGGCGCGGATCAGTGCCGCGATTGATGCTGCCGTGACGCGCGGGCTACCCCATGACATGGAACTGGAAATGGTCACCGCCAAGGGACGGCAGATCTGGGTGCATTCGGTCAGCATGGTGACGCGTGAACATGGGCAAGTGGTCAAGCGGACATCCGTCATTCAAGACATTACCGAGCGTAGACAGGCGGAAGCAGCGTTGCGCGAAAGTGAAGAACGCTGGAAACTCGCGCTGGACGGTGCTGGCGATGGCGTCTGGGACGCGAACCTGCAGACCGGCGAAGAGACCCTGTCGGCGCGTTGCCTGAAGTTGTATGGCTACGTCGAAGGGGAACTGCCCACCCGGGTCGAAGCGCTCGATCAGCTCACGCACCCGGACGACCTGGCACGCATGCGCCGGGACCGTCAAGCCCACCTGGACGGGCTGACTCCGACCTACATCAACGAGCACCGCATGCGCTGCAAGGACGGCGGCTGGAAGTGGGTCCTTTCACGTGGCATGGCAATCACCCGGGACGACACTGGCCGCCCCCTGCGCGTGATCGGAACCCACACGGACATCACGGAACGTAAGAATTCGGAGGCGCTGATCTGGCAGCAGGCCAATTTCGACACACTGACGGGCCTTCCCAACCGACGCATGCTGCGCGATCGGCTTGCACAGGAAATGAAAAAGAGCGACCGCGACGGCCGGCAGCTGGCGATCCTGTTCATTGATCTCGACCATTTCAAAGAAGTCAACGACACGCTCGGACACGACGCCGGCGACCAGTTGCTGGTCGAAGCCGCACGCCGGATTCGCCACTGTGTGCGCGAGAGCGATACCCTGGCGCGCATGGGCGGGGACGAGTTCACGCTGGTACTGACCGAACTGCACGGAGAAGAATGGCTCGAACGCATTCTGCACGACCTCCTGGCAGTGATCTCCGCGCTGTTCCAGCTTGGAAATGAGCAGGTGTATGTATCGGCCAGTATCGGCATCACGATGTATCCAGCCGACGCAACGCAGGTCGAGGACCTGTTCAAGAATGCCGACCAGGCGCTCTACGTCGCGAAGGGTGCCGGGCGCAACCGTTTCAGCTTTTTCACGCCAACCTTGCAGGAAGCCGCGCAGAACCGTGTGCGGCTTGCCAACGACCTGCGTCTGGGCCTGGCCGGGCAGCAGTTCTGGATCGCCTACCAGCCCATCGTGGACCTGCGCACTGGCGCCATCCGCAAGGCCGAGGCATTGATTCGCTGGAACCATCCGACGCGTGGGCTGATCAGCCCGGCCGAGTTCATTCCGATCGCCGAATCCGGCGGTCTGATCGTCGAGATCGGCGAGTGGGTCTTTCGCCAGGCGGCAGCACAGGTGCGGGCATGGCGCGCGGCTTACGACGCCGGTTTCCAGATCAGCATCAACAAGTCGCCGGTGCAGTTCCACAACGACGCCGGTCGCCAGCAGTCCTGGGTCGGGCACCTGGCAGAGCTTGGCATGGGTGGAGACTGCGTGGTGGTCGAAATCACCGAAGGGTTGCTGCTCGACACCAGTGCCGAGGTGACCGAGCAACTGCTGCAATTGCGCGATGCCGGAGTCCAGGTCTCGCTGGACGACTTCGGCACCGGTTATTCGTCGTTGACCTACCTGCAGCGCTTCGACATCGACTACATCAAGATCGACCAGTCGTTCGTGCGCCATCTGGTTCCGGGCTGCACCGAGCTGGCGCTGTGCAAAGCCATCATCGTGATGGCCCATGAGCTCGGCATGGAGGTCA
>JAYVRP010000974.1:0-11785 GCA_043776215.1 Rhodoferax sp.
TCGCGGCATGGGCACGACGGGTGTGGTGGGCATTGTGAAAAACGGCACTTCCAGCCGTGCGGTCGGCCTGCGGGCCGACATGGACGCCCTGCCCATGCAGGAGTTCAACAGCTTTGCGCACGCCAGCAAACATGCCGGCAAGATGCACGCTTGCGGACACGACGGCCACACGGCCATGCTGCTTGCTGCTGCCCAGCACCTGGCGAAGCACCGTGATTTCGACGGCACTGTCTACCTGATCTTCCAGCCGGCTGAGGAAGGCGGTGGCGGCGCACGCGAAATGATCGCGGACGGCCTGTTCGAGAAGTTCCCGATGGAGGCGGTTTTCGGCATGCACAACTGGCCCGGTTCCCCGGTGGGCAAGTTCGCCGTGAGCCCCGGCCCGGTGATGGCGTCGAGCAACGAATTCAAGATCGTGATCAAGGGCAAAGGGGGCCACGCGGCCCTGCCACACCTGGGGCTGGATCCGGTGCCAGTGGCCTGCCAGATGGTGCAGGCGTTCCAGACCATCATCAGCCGCAACAAGAAACCGATCGACGCCGGTGTGGTGTCGGTCACCATGGTCCACGCCGGTGAAGCCACCAACGTGATCCCCGACAGTTGCGAGTTGCAGGGCACGGTGCGCACCTTCACGCTGGAGGTGCTGGACCTGATCGAGCAGCGCATGCAGGAAATCGCGGAGCACACCAGCGCCGCGTTTGGCATGACCTGCGACTTCAGCTTCACACGCAACTACCCGCCGACCATCAACTCCGCACCCGAGGCCGAGTTTGCGCGGCGCGTGATGGCCGACATCGTGGGCGTCGACAACGTGATCGCGCAGGAACCCACGATGGGTGCCGAGGATTTTGCCTACATGCTGCTGGCCAAGCCAGGTGCCTACTGCTTCATTGCCAATGGTGACGGCAGCCACCGTGAGATGGGCCATGGCGCGGGGCCGTGCATGCTGCACAACGCGAGTTACGACTTCAACGACGACCTGATCCCGTTGGGCGCTACCTACTGGGTGCAGCTGGCGCACGCGTGGCTCCACAAGGCGGCGCCATGATCGATCTGGTGCAGGCGTTCTCTCCCTCCTATGCCGTGGCACGGGTGAAATTTCTGGAGGGTGCAGCCAGCGCCGGCCTGCGCATCGAGTCGCATGTGCACCCGCTGCCGGGGCGCGACGGCGAAACACTGGCGATGGATGTGGCACTGTCCGGCAGTGCCGATGCGGGCCGCATGCTGGTGCTGTCAAGTGGCTGCCACGGCGTTGAAGGGTATTGCGGCAGCGGGGTGCAGGTGCATGCGTTGCACGACCGCGAGTGGCTGGAATGGGCCGCCGACAGCGGCGTGGCGGTGATGTACATCCACGCGCTCAACCCGTACGGCTTTTCCCACGTGCGACGGGTGACGCAGGAGAACGTCGACCTGAACCGTAATTTTCAGGATTTCGGCAAGCCGTTGCCGGTGAACGACGCGTATGCCGAGTTGCATGCCACGTTGTTGCCGGAGCGCTGGCCTCCGGATGCCGACAACGCGGCCGCGATCAGGGGTACCGTGCAGCAGCACGGGATGTCGCGTTTCCAGTCCGCCGTGTCGCAAGGCCAGCACGCCTTTGCAGACGGCCTGTTCTATGGTGGTATCGCTCCCACCTGGAGCAACCAGACCGTGCGCACGGTACTGCGCCAGCATGCCGGCCAAGCGCAGCGGCTGGGCTGGATCGACCTGCACACCGGGCTGGGGCCCGCCGGGCTGGGTGAACGCATCTTCGCGTGCCGTGACGATGCCCAGGCCCTGGCGCGGGCGCGCCAGTGGTGGGGCGGCGGCGGTGCCACGCCGGTCACGTCGTTCTACGACGGGTCGTCCACGTCCGCTCGCCTGACCGGGTTGATGTTCAACGCCGCGTACGAGGAGTGCCCGCAGGCGCAATACACCGCCATCGCCATGGAATACGGCACCTTGCCCCTGCCCGAGATGATCCTGGCGCTGCGCGCCGAACAGTGGCTGCAGCGCCATCCCGAGGCCCCTGCGGCGTTGGCCGCCAGCATCAAGCAGCAAATGATGGACGCGTTCTACGTGAACACCGACGCCTGGAAGGGCCAGATCATCAGCCAGGCGCGCCAGGCGATGTTTCAGGCCATCAACGGCTTGCGCACGGGCGACGCGGGCTGATCGGCGCCTCGGTGGCGGCCGATCAGTGCTGGCTGCGCTTTTGTCGTTTGCCGAGCAGCCATGCCAGCGGCACGGCCAAGGCGATGACCAGCATGGACACCACGGTGGTGTCCGTTCCCAGCGCGTAGATCGAGGGCGTGGTGACGGTGGTGGTGAGGCCCTGCAACCCGAGCGGCAGGGTATTGACGTCACCGATGGCCTGGGAGGTCCTGGCAATTTCGTCCCAGCTGAGCGTGCAACCGAACATGCCGATGCCCACCACGGACGGGGCGATCAGCGGCAGCACCACGTGCCTGAAGCCTTGCCACGGCGTAGCCCCAAGGTCGCGGGCGGCCTCCTCGTACGCTGGGTTGATGCGGTTGCATACCGCGAACATGAGGAGCAAGCCACGCATCGCTGCAGTCTCAGGCATCAGTCGGCAACCAACCCATTCCACTTCCGGACCATGTAGGTGTTTTCGTCCATCATGGCGTTCCAGCAGGCGATGCCGCCCATGCGCGGCTCGTAGCTGCCGCTGTCACGGCTCTCGCCCTTCTTGGCCAGCAAGTCGCCGTTCGGGCTCTTGATGTCCTGCGACGCGGGTTTGTCTTCCATCCAGTGGGCCCACTCACAGGCTTCCATCTTGCCGTTGGCGGTGTCGGGGACGGCGTTGTAGTAGCCCTGGCGGTTCAGGTAGGCGCCGACCCAGCCGTCCAAGGACCAGTTGATGAACTCTTAGGCCCCGTCGAGCTTGCGGCCGGACAGGGTCGCGGGCAAGCCACAATCAGCCCACGATACGCCCGGCTTCCATGAAGATGACACGGTCCGCCACGCGCCGCGCGAACCCCATTTAGTGGGTCACGATCACCCTGGTGACGCCAGACTTCGCGAGTTTTTGTATCACATCGAGCACCTCGCCGACCATCTCCGGGTTCAGCGCGGAGTTGTTCGTGAGGGGCGGCGTGACGATCCGGAACGCCTGCGGAAGGATCACGTGGCGCATGCTCTTGAGAAAGCCCAGGCTGATCGCTTCCGCCGCTTCGAACTGGCCTTTTGGAATCGCCTCGATCCCGGCTCTGAAAATTTCAGCCGTGTAGGCACAGGACACCATGGTGATGGCAACCGCCGCCGCGACAAACGAGGTCATGCGGATGCCGACGAAAGGCAGGGCGTAATACACCAGCACCAGCAGCGGTGGGGACCGCAACACGTCGATGTAGATGCGCGCCAGGCCCGGCACGGGCGCGGGACCGTACAGGCGGGCAAGCGCCATCACGAGCCCCGTGACCGTACCCGCGACGATGCTCACCAGGCCCAGCAGTACGGTGATCCACAGCCCCGACAGAAGGGAGGGGAGTGCACCGACAAAGACCGACCAGTTGAAGAGCGTGTCTATCAGGCTCATGGCTGCTTCAAGATGGCGAAGCTCGGGGCGTTTGGTCGCGCCCCGGGGTGTGGTTCCGAACCGGTTTACGGATCAATCAGAGTTTGGGCACATCCATGACTTTCACGCTGGATGACGAGTCGGGCGGGGTGGTGCCGAACCATTTCTTGTGGGTGGCCGCGATAAAGCCTTCCTTTTTCTTTTCCTATTGCCCCAGTGAAACGGCACTTCCCCTCGCGAGCGACCGGACCACCGGCAATCCCCACCGCTGCGGGTCGCGTCTTTGGTCATTTACTCTCTCTGCTCTCTGTTTGCCTAGCGAGCGTTCGCGACCCACTATCCAGCATTCATGCAGGTTTGCGTCCGATGGGTTCGAGAAGTAGACTGGTCAGGCACAGGCGGCTGAGAAGGTGGAATGTGGTGTGGTTGGCACCTAAACAGTGGCTGGCGCGGGGGTGTGCTGACTTGGATGGGGTGGACCCTTTGGGTGCATTGGAACGTCCTATCCCGGACCGTCGCCCAAAAGCAGTCGCGCCAGCGCTTTTCGTCCTTCCTCCAGAAACAATACCAAGGAGGCAACTCCGGCTGCCATTGCCCACTGCGCTGCGCTCAGACTCGTCGTCCCAAAAATCGATTGGGCGGGAGGCCAATGCACGGCCAGAGCCTGCAGACCCACTACAGCGGCGAGTGAGCCCCACAACATCCGGTTCTTGAAGAACCCTGCGCTGAAAGTTGAACCGTGCTCAACACGGGCATTGAAGACATTGAAGAACTGAAACAGCACAAAAGTGGTGAATGCAAGTGTCAGCGCACTGGACTCGTTACCGCTGTTCAATGCGTCATGCAACACAAAGAGTGTTCCCACCATCATCGTCAATCCGAATGTAGCGACCCTACCCAGGCGCGCCCACGGCAACACCGATTCATTTCGCCGTCGTGGTGGCTCGCCCATGATCCCGGCGCGTGCCGCATCCAGCGCCAAAGATACTGCAGGCGGGCCATCCATGATCATTGCCACCCACAAAATCTGAATCGGATTAAAGGGCTCCGGCAGACCCAGAAGCGGCGCAAAGAAGACTGTCAATATGGCACCCACCGTAGTCGACATCTGGAATCGGATGAACTTCAAAATGTTGTCATATAGAGCTCTGCCATGCCTGACCGCGCTGACGATGGTGGCGAAGTTGTCGTCTGTGAGGACCATGCTGGCGGCCTCCTTGGCGACCTCGGTGCCTGTCACGCCCATCGCAATGCCAATGTCGGCACTCTTCAAGGCCGGGGCATCGTTGACACCGTCACCGGTCATCGCCACCACATGCCCCCTGGCTTGCAACGCCCGCACAATCTTGACCTTGTGCTGCGGTGCGACGCGGGCGAAGACGGCAATGCCTTCGACGGCCTGAGCGAGCTTGCCTTCATCCAATTGGTCCAGTTCCGCGCCCGTGATGGCGCCGCCTTCCAAGCCGAGTTCGCGCGCAATGGCGATGCCGGTATCACGGTGGTCACCGGTGATCATCTTGACCGCGATGCCGGCCAGCTTGCAGTCGGCGATGGCCTGCTTCGCTTCGGGTCGGGGTGGATCCATCAAACCGATCAGACCCAAGAACGTGAGCTCGGACACCCATGTCGACAAATCCTTCTGCGCGGCAAACTCATCGGCCGACAGCAGACGTGACGCCACCAGCAAGCCTCTAAACCCACGCGAGGCCAGCGCGCTGTATTCCTCGGTGATTCGATCACTGAGTGCGCTATCAAGGGGCACTTCTTGGTCGGCAGCTAAAAACTTGCTGCAGCGCGCAAGCAGCACGTCTGGCGCACCTTTGACGAACAGGCGTATGCGTTCACCTTCGCGGTGGAAAGTGACCATGAACTTGTGCGCTGAGTCAAACGGGATTTCCGCGCTGCGTGGATGCAGCGCCAAGGTCGAGTCACGTTCAAGACCAACTTTTGCTGCGAGCGTCAGCAGCGCGGCTTCGGTCGGGTCGCCGATCGCCCGCCCATCCTCGACACGGCTGTCGTTGCAGCAAACCAGCGGTACCAGCAGCGCGGCCAGGTCCGGCAACGCGGTCTGATCACTCTTGGCACCCTGTGCACGAATCGTGCCTTTGGCTTCATAGCCTTCACCTGTGACGTCGAAGGACTGGCCTCGATAGAAAAACGCCCGCGCGGTCATTTGGTTGAGCGTCAGCGTACCGGTCTTGTCCGAACAGATGACCGTGGTGCACCCGAGTGTCTCCACACTCGCCAAGCGCTTGACGATAGCTCTATGTCTGGCCATCCGGTGCATGCCCAACGCCAGAGTCACGGTGACAACGACGGGCAAGCCTTCGGGCATGGCGGCGACAGCCAGTGCAATCGAGTCCAGGATCGCGTGGCTGAGGTCGACACCTCGCAACAGCTGCAGCAAAAATAAAAGTCCGACCAGTGACAGGGCAACCGCCCCCAGCCGTTTGCCTAGCTGATCCAACTGCACCTGCAACGGGCTGGGTGCCTCGGGCGCCAAAGCGAGTTGATCGGATAGCTGCCCCATCTGGGTCTGCATGCCCGTGGCCGATACCATCATTTCCGCCCGTCCGCGGGTCACCATGGTGTTCATGTAGGCCATGTTCAAGCGATCGCCCAGTGGCAGATCGTTCGCTGACAGCGGGGTGGCCTGTTTGCTGGCTGGCTGCGACTCACCCGTCAGGGTTGACTCATCGATATCCAGATTCGCCGCAACCACCAGTCTGCCGTCGGCGGGCACGCGGTCGCCCGCCTCCAGCAACACGATGTCGCCGGGCACCAGGGTTGCGGCATCAATGTCTTGCTTCTTGCCATCACGGCGAACATGCGTGCGCAGGGGCAGCATCTTTCGCAGGGCCGCCAGGCTCTGCTCCGCCCGGTGTTCCTGATAAAAACCAACGATGGCGTTGATGAACACCACCGCCAAAATCACACCGGCATCCTTGAGGTTGCCGATCAGCGCCGCCAGTGTGGCCGCACCGATCAAGACCAGGATCAGCACGCTCTTGAACTGACCAAGAAACAGCAGCCAGGGTAAGCGCGGCGCCTGGCCCGAAATCCGGTTAGCGCCAACGGCGGCCAATCGGGTTAAGGCTTCAGGTGATGCCAGCCCCGTTGCAGGGTTGACAGTCAGGAACGCCGCCGCCTCGGCAACATCCAGGGTATGCCAAAGCGTCGTTTGGTCAAGACCAGCATTCGGTTGAGTGGGAACGGTAGCTGCTGCGTTCATGGCAGGAGCCTTTCATCTTGCGTACCACCCCCGCCCTGCGCCGGTTCAGGGTGGGTCAGCACATGCGTATCTGGCAGTCGCGCGCAGATAGCGGTCCCTACTTCATCGAGCAGAGTGTGGGTTTGAACAATCGTCCAGGTCGGCGGCACAAGCACATCCACATACACATGGCGCGCCCCGCCCTCCAGAGCGATCGACCGGTAGCGCACCGACGCTTTGCGCATGGCAATCGCCATAAACAGATTGATCAAACTGGCTCCGAGCGACAGCCCAAGGCCCAGGCCCACGGATTCCAGCGGCTGGGGATCAAACAGGCGGATCGCCGCTGAATAAATGAACGCACCTGCAGCACCAAAAATCAGGATGCCCTCCAAGCCACTGGAAAAGTATTCGGCCTTGCTGTGCCCCAGTGGGTGGTCAATGTCGGGTGGGGTCTTGGCAATCGTGATCATCCAGAGTGCAAAAGTGGCACCGGCCAGATTAACGAAGGACTCCATGGCATCGGACAATAATCCCATTGACCCGGTCATGGACCAAGCCAGGTACTTGAGGCAGATGGTGGCAACCGCTGCAGCGGTGGACAACCAGAAATAGTGGCGGGCTTGCATGACGGGAATCCCTTCGATCAATGGGTCACTGTTTGGAATCGGACTTGCCCTTGTCAGCCGAAGCCGACTTTTCCTTTTCTTCGGACTCTTTGGGTGACGTAGGCTCTTTTCCGACCTGCTTGATTTGCTCGATGGTCTGATTTTTTACTTCGTCAATTGTCTGGGTTGCGGCCTTCTTGGCCTCATCCGAAATCTGGCTGGCAGCCTGTTTGGCCTTGCTCGCTAATTCCTCACTGCAAGCGGTGAGCAAGAGCGAGCCAAGTAGGACAGAAGCGCTCTGTCATAAGCAGTTCTGTGGTGACGCACGTAGGGCATTTCATGATTTTTCCTTTTGGTTTATTGATGGACGGTTAAAAATGAGTTTCGCTGTACTGGTGATTTGGGGCGAAAGCGGGATGCGACTAGTTTGTGTTGCTCAAAGTCTTTGAGCGTCTACGTCAGCACATCGATGGACCTCGATGGTCGAGTGGACAATTTCCTCGTGCACCGACAAGCGGGTCCGAATCTGAGCAGCGGTGAGACTTGCATCGTGCGTCACGACCGTGAGTGCGCAGGAGTAAACCTTCTTTCCGACACGCCAAACGTGCAGATCGGTGATGCGGGCGTCGCCAGAATCCGGCCCTGTCTCAACCACTTCACGGATTTCATCGACCACCGGATGGTCCATTTCGCGATCCAACAGAACCTTGCCCGTTTCAACAATGAGTCCCTTGGCCCAGATTGCGACAAGAATCGCTCCGACGATGCCCATCGCAGGATCCAGCCAAGACCAGCCGTATATCAAGCCACCAATCAGGGCAACGATGGCCAGGACCGAAGTCGCCGCGTCTGCGATGACATGTATGTAGGCCGATTTGAGGTTCAGGTCGTGGTGTCGCTCACCGTGGTGGCTCTGTCCATGGCTGTGATCATGGCCATGATCGTGCCCATGGTGATGCGCGTTCCCAAGAATGATCGCGCAGACAATGTTGACGATCAGACCCAGAACTGCCACCACCATGGCCTCCTGGTAGTGAATAGGTTGTGGAGAGACGATCCGCTCAATGGAGCCAAAAACCATCAGCACCGCAATGCCGAGCAGGAAGATGGCGCTGGAAAAACCGGCAAGTACCTCGATCTTCCAGGTACCGAAAGCGAACCGTGGGTCTTTTGAATACTTGCGCGCCGTTGCATAGGCCATTGCGGAAAGGCCTATCGCAACCGCGTGAGAGCTCATGTGCCAGCCGTCAGCCAGCAGGGCCATGGAGTTGTACCGCCAGCCTGCAGCGATTTCGACGACCATCATCGCCGCCGTGATCCACATGACAATGCGGGTGCCCCGCTCAGCGGCGTCACTCCCTTCGTCAAAAGCGTGGCCGTGAATCCAGGCAGATAGGTTTTCTGTGTGTATGGTGTGAATCCTCAAAAGCCCAACTTGGCACCAGCGCCGAGCAGGGTGGCAACTCCCAGCAGGGCAAAGACCCCTGCAGCGATCGAGTGCACCAGCTTCATCGGAATTTTGTTGGCGAGCTTGTCGCCCGCGAAGACGGCCGGCACGTCAGCGATCAACATGCCCAAGGTGGTGCCGATCACGACCAGCAGCGCACTGGGGTAGTGAGCCGCCATGGCGATGGTCGCGATTTGCGTCTTGTCGCCCATTTCGGCCAGGAAAAAGGTGATGAAGGTGGCTCCGAATACCCCGAGCTTTTTGGCAACCTGCGTTTCTTCTTCCTCGATCTTGTCGGGAATCAGGGTCCAGATGGCCATGCCAATGAATGAAGCGCCCAGAATCCAACGCAGGATTTCCGGGCTGACCGTGGTCGTGATCCAGGCGCCCAAGGCACCGGCCAGACCGTGATTGATCACGGTAGCGCACAGGATACCGGCGATGATGGGAAGTGGCTTTTTGAATCTCGCCGCGAGAATAAAGGCGAGTAACTGTGTCTTGTCGCCGATTTCAGCGAGGGCGACGACCCCAGTAGAGACGAGGAGGGCTTCCATTTACTGTTCCAAGGCCGGACAGAAGACGAATGACCACGACGCTTCCCCGGCCAATGCGGAGGCGACGTGGTCAAAGGTCTTGCCAAGCGATGGAACCGCTTACGCCATGACCGAAAGGCCAAGTATGTTGACGTAAGCCTCTTAATGCGAAGAGCGGCTACTCCCCAATGACGAAACGAGTGTAACAGCTAAGAATTTCAAGGTGGTCAGGATGTCGTTGATCCTGGCGGCCTCGGCAAAATTTTGGTGAACATGAAGGAATCACGTTCGTTGGCGGGAATACGCGCCGCAATCTTGTATTGTGGTTTGTACTTGATGTAGTACTCGACCGCCGGAATGTCGCTGATATAACTATCGATGCGACCGGATGCCAGGTCCAGCATGGCGGGTGCCAGGCCTTGGTAGCGCGAGATCTTGGCAATCTTCAACTTGGCGGTGTTCTCCGTGGCGTAGATATCACCGGTCGCTGCGGTGTCCACGCCGACGTTCTTGCCGGTCCCGGACAAAGGCTGAAACAAAGCAGCCCATGCCCTGGGCATGCGCGCGCGGGATGGTTTTTAGCCGCGCGGCGGCTTCGACCGACCGGCTGATCAGAGTCCGCTGGAGCGGTGAACCGTCTGGGTGGGCAGGGGGGCATACCGCCCCCTCGCCATCTCCAGCAGCCCGTCAAAAATCAGGTTGTCCACCAGTTCAAACGGCGTGGACAGGCTGGGTGCCATTTTCCATCCGGCGCCGCCGGTCATGAAGCACTTGGGCTCAGCCCCGCAGTGCCGGCGCAGGTGGTGCACCATGCGGTCCATCGCGCCCGAGATGGCATAAGTGCCGCCGCTGGTCAGCGCATCGCTGGTGTTGGTTGGAAATTCGCGGACTTCGCCGGTCGGCACATGCAACCCGGCAGTGCCCGATTCAAGGGCCCGCAACATGATGCCGTGGCCTGGCAGGATCAAGCCTCCCAGAAAGCGACCGGTCGGGTCGATGGCCTCGACCGTGACAGCGGTTCCCACCATGGCCACGATGGTAGGCCGGGCCGGCCCCTGCGCACGCATGCGGTGCCAGGCGCCGATCATCGCCACCCACCGGTCTGCGCCCAGGCGGGTCGGGAAATCGTAGCCGTTGGTCAAGCCGGCTTCCGATTCGCTGGCTACAACCCATTGCGGCGCCACATCCCAGAGCTCCATCTGCTCTTCTACCCGGCGCCGTGCGGCGTCGCCCGCCACCACGCAGCCCAACATTCTGGCCGGCGCAGCGAGTGCCGCCCAGGGGCCGTCGGCCAGCTTGTCGATGTTCTCCAGGAACTCAGCGCCGTGGGCCAGCAGGCGTGACCCCGGAACCGGCGCCTCGTACTGGGCCCATTTGAGCCGGGTGTTGCCGACGTCGATTGCCAGAAAGGTCATGCGGGAGCTTCCATCTGCGTTGGAGGGCTGTTGGCGAGGCGGTCGGTGCCAGTCAGTTCTGCCGCCATGGCAATCCGTGGTGGCGCCAACCGCCGGTACGGCCCCGGTGCGCCTGTTCGTCGGGGTTTCCTTCGAATCCCTCCAGAATGTTGTAGGCCTCCAGGCCGAGCTCGGTGGCCCGTTTGGCAGCCGCGATCGAACGCACGCCACTGCGGCACAACAACACCAGCCTTTTGCCATCGGGCGCAGCGGTTTTCAGGCCTTCGTCAAACTGAGGGTTCATCGCCATGCCTGGCCATTGTTTCCAGGCCAGGGCCACGGCGCCGGGAATGAAACCGACCCATTCGCGCTCCGCGTCGCTGCGCACGTCGACCAGCACCGCCTCGCCCGATTGCCACCAGGCGCAGGCCACTTGCGGCGTTACGTCGCCAGCATACCCATCAGCCGGCCGCACGTGTGATGCCGACACCGTCGAACTGAGCGAAGGGTTGTCTTCATTGGCGTCGTGCCGGATGCCGGAGCTGAGGTTGGCGGGGACCGCTTCGTCCATGCGTTTGGGACGCGGCAGGTGCAGGTTGTGCATGATCTCCACAAACTCGACCTCCGATTTGCCGGCGATTCTGGCATTGCCGGCCTTTTCCTGCCCGATCATCGAATGGGTGCGCCCCTGGTAGTCGTGGCCGGGCCAGACCGTGGTGGTGTCGGGCAACATGAACAAGACCTGCGTGATGCTGTGGAACAGCGCATGGGCGCTGCCGGATTGAAAGTCGGCGCGGCCACAACCGTTGATCAGCAGCGTGTCCCCCGTGAAAACGTGGTCGCGCCACACGAAACACATGCTCCCGGCCGTGTGGCCGGGGGTGTGCAGCGCGCGCAACTGCTCGGCCCCGAAGCGCAGTACATCGCCCTGCGCCAACTGCACGGCTGCGGTAAGGATGCCGCATCCGGCCGGTGCCGCGGTTTTCGCACCGGCATGTTCTGCCAGCAGGCCCGCAGCCGTGATGTGGTCGGCATGTGCGTGGGTCTCCACCGTCCATGCCAGCTTGAGCCCGTA
>JAYVRP010000975.1:0-3402 GCA_043776215.1 Rhodoferax sp.
CTGACGTAACGCGCGATGGGCCCAGTTCGTTTACCGAGCGTGGCGCATGGAAATCTCCCGCTAAAGGGGGACAGACTGGCGATGCCAGCAATGACCGGCGGCCCGGCCTGCGATACCGTGATAATCCATTCACTATTTGGAGCACATCATGGCGTCAGTAAACAAGGTGATCCTGGTTGGCAATTGCGGCCGGGATCCGGAAGTTCGTTATCTCCCCTCTGGCCAGGCCGTCGCCACAGTCACGCTGGCGACCTCCACCCGGCGCAAGGACAAGAACACCGGCGAATCGGTGGAAGACACGCAGTGGCATCGCATCACCTTTTTTGATCGCCTGGCGGAGATTGCGGGTGAATATGTCAAGAAGGGGCGTCCGATCTACGTGGAAGGCCGCTTGAAATACGGCAAGTTCACCAACAAGGACGGCGTGGAACAAAACACCTGCGACATCATCGCCACGGAAATGCAGTTGCTCGGCAGCCGCGAAGGCATGGGTGGCCCTGGTGGTGACGAAGGCGGCGGCAGCGGCTATTCCCGTCCCAATGCCCCGGCCTCGCGGCCAGCCGCCTCGGCCCCGCGTGCACCGGCTCCGGCACCGGCACCCACCAAGCCCTCCAGCGGTTTTGACGACATGGACGACGATATTCCGTTCTGACAGCCTGGGACGGTTTTGTTGCGATCCGGGCCAAGGTGGCGTCGAAGAGCGCGCAATGACATCCATCTCCCGGGCAGGGCATCTGCCTGCGCCGCCCGGAGCGCCCCCTGATCGAGTTGCACCGGAGCAACCGATGCTGTCAGTGCTGTCTGGCAGCGTTGGCCTGCGCAATGGCACCCCACTCCTGCGGGCCGACGCGCGCCACGATGACTTTCAGGTTCATCGGGTCGAGTACCACCGCATGGGCTTCCTGCACGGTAAATGTGGTCGCTTCCCAAAAGATGCCGCCGTGCGCCATCATGAGAATGTTTTTGCCGGGTGCCGGCCGTGAGCCGAAGAAGGCGACGGTGCGCGCCTTTTGCGCCGGGTTCTTGCCAACATCCGCTTCGCCCGACAAATTTTCCGTGGCGACGGCTCCGTCAACGAAGTACGTAGCGGATTCTATGGCGCGGCAATAACGGCTGCTGAAGACCTTGTCCAGCGGGATACCCGCCAGCCGGAACTGCCCGCCAGCCAATTTCAATTCTTCCCGGCCGGCATCTGACAACTGACGTTGGGTCTCACATTTCGCCAGGTCAAGCGTGCCGTTGTCGCGGTTCGTTCGCTCCATTTCAATCTGGTCATACTGCGTGCGGCCGTGGCGCACGTAGATGATGTAACCGCCCTTGGCCAGCGTGGCTGCGATGGCTTGAGGCCCCAAGACCAATGCTTGTGGCTCGGCTGCGGTGGGCGAGGCAAAGCTGGATTTGCTGGCAAGCGGAACCTGCGACTTCAAAGTGCATCCGCCCAGCAGCAGCGCACTCAGCAGGACCGATGCGCAGACGCGAAATCGGATGAGACAGAACATGGCAATTTCCTTCAAGGGCCTCAGGGATCTGGTTGACCGGGTGCTCGCACAACGTCAGCACCGACCTCCAACAGGACACCTGCGGCAGCGACCCGTGGCGCGCATCGTTGTAGACGTATCCTGCCACACCCGCAGCCCCTGACAGCGGCCGCCAGCGCGAGCTGCTCGCGCCAATCACTTTTTTGGAAAGGTGCAGAACGAATCGCCGCGCAACGGCAGAAACATTTACCGGCTCTGCGTCGCATCACGTATCACGCCGCCACCCAGGCACACGTCCCCGTCATACAACACGGCGGACTGCCCGGGTGTCACGGCCCACTGGGGTTCGACAAACCGGAGTTCGAACCCAGCCCTCCTCTCCATGGCGAAAGACAGGCTGCACGACGCGTCGCTCTGGCGATAACGCGTCTTGGCCGCCAACTGCCCAGCGCCCGGCGGCGCACCGGCCACCCAGCTTGCATCGTCGGCCGCCAGCGCCGCATACTGCAACCAGGCATGATTGTGTCCCTGCACTACCCACAGGATGTTGCGCTCCATGTCCTTGCGGGCCACATACCAGGGCAGATGCAGGCTGCCATCACCGGTGTGCTTGACGCCACCGATACCCAGGCCCTGGCGCTGGCCGATGGTGTAGAAACTCAGGCCTACATGCTGGCCCACGGTGCGGCCGGACATGTCCTTGATCGGCCCGGGCGCACGGGCAATGTAGCGGTTCAGGAAATCACGGAATGGCCGCTCGCCAATGAAGCAGATGCCCGTGGAATCTTTCTTGCGCGCGTTCGGCAGGCCGATCCCGGCCGCGATACGCCGCACCTCCGTCTTGTGCAGTTCCCCAACCGGGAACAAGGACCGCGACAGCTGGCTCTGGTCCAGCCGGTGCAGAAAATAGCTCTGGTCCTTGGCGGGGTCCAGGCCTTTGAGCAGTTCGAATTTTTGCGTGGCGTCGTTCAGGCGCACACGGGCATAGTGACCGGTGGCGATCTTGTGTGCGCCCAGGCGCATGGCATGGTCGAGGAAGGCCTTGAACTTGATTTCCGCGTTGCACAGGACGTCCGGATTGGGCGTGCGGCCCGCCAGGTATTCGCGCAGGAATTCGGCAAAAACACGGTCTTTGTACTCGGCAGCGAAATTGACATGTTCGATGTCGATCCCGAGGACATCGGCCACCGCCGCGGCATCCACAAAATCAACGTTGGAGGCGCAGTATTCGGAATCGTCATCGTCCTCCCAGTTCTTCATGAAGATGCCAATGACCTCGAAACCCTGCTGCTTGAGCAGGTAAGCGGCGACTGCGGAGTCGACTCCACCACTCAATCCGACAACGATCCGTTCTCTTGCCATGCGACCGGATTATCCCCGCGCGTTCGGCGACCGGTCCGATGCCCGACTCACGACGGTGGCAGGGAAAGGCCCAGGTGGGTGTGCAGCAGGGCCATCGGGTAACGCGCACCAGCCAGATAGTCGTCCATGCACTGGAGCAGCACCGGGCTGCGATGCCGCGGCGCGCAGGCGCGTATCTCCGCGGGCGTCATCCACAAGGTGCGAACAATACCCGCATCCAGCGGCTGACCAGCGATGCACTTCCCCAGGTCGCCACAAAAAGCAAAACGAAGGTAGGTGATGCCACCGGCAGCTCGCACCGCGCCACCGGGGCTCTGCAGGCACGACAGGTAGACCCCCACCAGCGCTGTGGGCCGGAAGTCGTGCGCTGTTTCCTCGCGTGCTTCCCGCACGCAGGCCTGCACCAGCGACTCGCCCGGATCCAGATGCCCGGCCGGGTTGTTGAGTTTCAGCCCCGCCGAGGTCTGTTCTTCGACCAGCAGGAAACGCCCCTCCCGCTCGATGACCGCGGCCACTGTGACATTGGGCTTCCATCGATGGGACATACGGAATTATCCGCGCT
>JAYVRP010000976.1:0-3400 GCA_043776215.1 Rhodoferax sp.
ACCCCGGTGGGCAAGCAGCTGGCGGCCCTGGCCGGCGCCCACATGAAACGCGCCACCATGGAGCTCGGCGGGCACGCGCCGGTGATCGTGGCAGCAGACGCCCACATCGCCCATGCGGTGAAGATGATTGCCGGCGCCAAGTTCCGCAATGCGGGTCAGGTGTGTATTTCGCCCACACGTTTTCTGGTGGACGAATCGGTGCGCGAAGAGTTTGTTGCGGGCTTTGTGGCCTATGTGCAGTCGCTCAAGGTCGGCTCCGGTCTGGACGCCAGCAGCCAGATGGGCCCGCTGGCCAACCCGCGCCGGCTGCTCGCCATGCAGCAGATCACCGAAGACGCCGTGTCACGTGGCGCGACGGTCGCCGCTGGGGGCGAGCGTATCGGCAACACCGGCAACTTCTTCGCACCCACGCTGCTGCTGGACGCACCGCTGGACAGCGCCGTATTCAATAACGAGCCCTTTGGCCCCATGGCGGCCGTGCGCAGCGTGAAAAACATCGATGAAGCCATTGCCGAGGCCAACCGCCTGCCGTTCGGCCTGTCGGCCTACGCGTTCACCAGCAGCATCAAGACCGCGCACCAGTTGTCGGCCCAGGTGCAGACCGGAATGTTGTGGATCAACCAGGCGGCCGCACCATGGGCGGAGTTGCCTTTTGGTGGCGTGAAGGATTCGGGTTACGGCAGCGAAGGTGGCCCGGAGGCGCTGGAGGCCTACCTGACCACCAAGACCGTTGCGATGACGAGCGTGTGAGCACCACCGAAGCACCCACCTTCGACACGCTGGCGTTGAGCCCGGCGACACTGGAGAACCTGCGCGAGCTCGGTTACCTGGTCATGACGCCGATCCAGGCCGCCAGCCTGCCGCCGGCCTTGCTGGGCAAGGATCTGATCGCCCAGGCCCAGACCGGCAGCGGCAAGACTGCGGCATTCGCGCTGGCCCTGCTGGCCTGCCTGAACCCGCGCCGTTTTGCGGTGCAGGCGCTGGTGTTGTGCCCCACGCGCGAACTGGCCGACCAGGTGACGAGCGAGATCCGCCGGCTGGCACGGGCGCAGGAAAACATCAAGGTCGTGACGTTGTGTGGAGGTGTGGCGCTGCGTGGCCAACGCGCGTCTCTGGAGCATGGCGCCCACATCGTGGTGGGCACACCGGGCCGTGTGATGGACCACCTGGAACGCGGTTATCTTGCGCTGGACGCGCTCGGCACACTGGTGCTCGACGAAGCCGACCGCATGCTCGACATGGGTTTCTTCGACGACATCACGACGGTGGTGAAGCAGTGCCCGGCCAAGCGTCAGACGCTGCTGTTCTCGGCCACCTACCCCGAAGGTATCGCCAAGCTGGCGGAAAAATTCATGCGTTCGCCGGTGCAGATCAAGGTCGAAGCGCAGACCGCAGGGCCGCAGATCGAGCAGCGTTTCTATGAGGTCACGCGCGCCAACCGTTTTGAATCCGTGGCCCTGTTACTGAACCACTTCCGGCCAATCAGCACGCTGGCATTCTGCAACACCAAGCAGCAATGCAAGGAACTCGTCACCTTGTTGCAGCAACAAGGCTTCAGCGCGCTGGCCCTGTACGGTGAGCTGGAACAACGCGAGCGGGACCAGGTGCTGGCGCAGTTTTCCAACCGCAGCTGTTCGGTGCTGGTGGCTACCGACGTGGCCTCGCGAGGGCTCGACATCACGCAACTTGAAGCCGTCATCAACGTCACCATCACCCCCGACCCCGAAGTGCATGTGCACCGCATCGGCCGCACCGGTCGCGCCGGCGAGTCCGGCCTGGCCCTGAGCCTGGCCAGCATGGACGAGATGGGGTCGGTCGGCAAGATCGAGCAGTACCAGAAGCAGGAATCGGTCTGGCACAAGCGCGACGAGCTCACACCCACTGGCAAGGGCCCGTTGCTGCCGCCCATGGTCACCCTGCAATTGCTGGGTGGACGCAAGGAAAAGATCCGCCCGGGTGATGTGCTGGGGGCACTGACCGGGCCCGAGGGCGGTTACTCCCGCGAGCAGATCGGCAAGATCAACGTGACGGAGTTCACGACCTTCGTGGCAGTGGAGCGCGCCATCGCCGATGAGGCATTGCGAAAGCTCAATGCGGGCAAGGTGAAGGGCAAGAGTGTGAAGGTGCGGTTTCTTTAAATATCTTGAAAATCGAAATTATTAGTTTCGATTTTCAAGGTAATATCAGGTCATGATTGACCGTAGCCAGCTTCTCGGGGTCCTGTCTGATCGACTGACCGAGACCCGCGCCCTTGCGCTTCTGGGCGCGCGCCAGGTCGGCAAGACCACTTTGGCAAGAGGCTACGTGCAGCAACACCGGTGTGCCTATTTTGATCTCGAGGACCCGCAGGCACTGGCTGAATTGGCGCAACCCCAGGCGGTCCTGCAAGGATTGCTGATCGAGGGTCGAACAGTCGTCATTGACGAAGTCCAACGTCGGCCGGATTTATTCCCGCTGCTGCGTACACTGATAGACCAACACAATCGCAATGCCCAGTTCCTGTTGCTGGGCAGCGCCTCCCCGTTGTTGTTGCGGCAATCCAGCGAATCGCTGGCCGGCCGCCTCGGGCTTCTGCAAATGGGCGGGCTCGCCTTGGCCGAGGTGAGCGACAAACCGTGGGCGGAGTTGTGGCTACGTGGCGGATTTCCGCGTGCCTGCCTTGCAACCAGCGACCGCGCAGCGCAGCGTTGGTTGCGCGACTACCTGGCACTGGTGATCGAGCGCGACCTGCCTCAACTCGGCCTGAATGTGGCGGCGCCGGTGATGCAGCGCTTTTGGCGCCTGTTGGCACATTACCACGGGCAGACCTGGAACGCAGCCGAGCCGGCCCGCAGTCTGGGATTGAGCGAACCTACTGTCCGCAAGTACCTTGACTTTCTGACCGGCCTGCAGCTTGTGCGGCAACTGGCACCATGGCACGAAAACCTCGGCAAGAGGCAAGTCAAGACACCCAAAGTCTACCTGCGTGACACCGGTCTGTTGCACTACCTGTTGGGCATCGCCGACCCGCAGACCCTGTGGCTGCATCCCCGAAGTGGCGCTAGCTGGGAAGGGTTTGCGCTGGAGCAGGTGTTGCAGGTGGCCCAGCCGGATGAAGCGTATTTCTGGGCCACCCACGCGGGCGCCGAACTGGACCTCTTGATGTTCAAACACGGGCTGCGGGTTGGGGTTGAATTCAAGCGGGTCGATGCACCCAAAATGACCGCGTCAATGCATATCGCGATGAACGACTTGCGACTCGACGCGCTGTACGTGGTGTATCCGGGAACCCGGCGTTATGTCTTGGATCACCGCCTTGAAAAGGCCATGCCCAGCCGGCCCATGGAAGCGGTGCCGATAGCCGATCTGGCCTGCATGCAGGCTGACTGGATGTGAAAAGCTGCGGCCTGCGGTGCGAGTG
>JAYVRP010000977.1:0-3393 GCA_043776215.1 Rhodoferax sp.
TGGTCGAGCAGGACTACGCCTGGATCACCAGCCGCATCAAGGATGTCGCCCGGCGCCATGCAAAGAGCCGCATCGTGTCGTGTCTGGAGGGTGGCTATAACCTGAGTGCGTTGGGGCGCAGCGTGGAGGCCCACCTGCGGGTTCTGGCGGACGTCTAGGGCCGAGTTCGTGCGCGCGGCACCCCGAGTCGACGACCTGGCCGAGTGGCTGGCTGCTTTGGCGCGGCCGGCTACCCTGATCGAACTGGGTGCGTTGCTCGTGTGCGTGGGCATGGCCTGGAGCCTGGTCTGGGCCACACGCAGAGCACAGAACGCGCCAGGTGACGCGTCGATCTGGTTCGGACGAAATCTGATCGATGGGGTAATGTTCCCTTTCGTGTTGTTGTGCCTCGCTTATGGCGCGCTCCTGCTGCTTGCCTACTGGGGGCAGGTCGTGGTCTTCAAGATCGCGATTCCCGTGCTGGTGGCGTTGCTGGTGATCCGGGTTGGCGTCAAGGTGCTGCAGGCGGCATTCCGCGAAACGCCCGTGGTGCGGATGCTCGAGCGGTCCATATCCTGGATCGCCTGGATCGCGATGGTGCTGTGGGTCAGTGGCCTGCTGCCCTTGCTGCTGGAGGAACTCGACCAGATTCACTGGAAGGTCGCTGGCACCAGCATGTCGGTGCGCACGCTGATCGAAGGCACTCTGACCGCCGGTGCGGTTCTGATCCTGACCTTGTGGGTGTCGGCCGCCATCGAATCTCGCTTGCTGCGTTCTGCGACAGGCGGGGATCTGTCATTGCGCAAGGCGGTCAGCAATGCGACGCGCGCCCTGCTGATGTTCATCGGCCTTCTGGTCGCACTCACCACCGTGGGCATCGATCTCACGGCCCTGTCGGTGCTCGGTGGTGCCGTCGGCGTCGGCATCGGATTCGGCCTGCAGAAGCTGGCATCCAACTACGTGAGTGGTTTCGTGATGCTGGCCGAACGCAGTGTCCGGATTGGCGACAGCGTACGGGTGGACAATTTCGAAGGCGTGATCACGGACATCAATGCGCGTTACACCGTCATCCGGGCCCTGACCGGGCGCGAGTCCATCGTGCCCAACGAGATGTTCATCGTCAACCGCGTCGAGAACCTTTCGCTGAGCGACAAGACGCTGTGGCAGTCGACGAGTCTCATGGTGGCTTATGACAGCGACGTGGACCAGGTCATGATTCTGCTGGAACAAGCCACACTGTTGCAGAAGCGCGTCTTGAGTCATCCGGAACCCAGCGTGGCACTGTCGGCCTTCGGGGCCGATGGCCTGGAGTTCACCGTCAGCTACTGGATCGGCGACCCCGAGAACGGGCAACTCAACGTGCGCTCTGACGTGAACCTGGCCATCCTGCGGGCATTACGCGCACACGGTATCCGGATTCCGCCGCCACAACGCGCCACCGAAGGGGTGAAGCCGCCAGTGCCGCAACCGGAGTTGCAGGCGGTGCCCCCGCCTGCGACTACTTCATGAAAGAGGGGAGCCACAAGCTCAGCACCGGAAACGCCACCAGGATTCCCAGCATGACGACCTGCACGATGACGAACGGCCAGACGCCCCGGAAGATGGTCCCCAGGCCGACGCGGGACAACAGGGCATTGAGCACGAACAGGTTCATGCCGACCGGCGGTGAAATCAAGCCGATCTGCACCACCATCACGATCAACACACCGAACCACACCGGATCGAAACCGAGCGCCGTGACGATGGGGAAAAACAGCGGGATGGTCAGCAACACCATGGTCAACTCTTCCATGACCGTGCCCAGCACGACGTAGATCACCATCATTGCGCCCACCACCATGACCGGCGACAGGCCCAGGTGCGTGATCCATTCCTTCAGGTCCCCGGGCATGGAGGTGAAATTGACAAAGTTGGCAAAGATGGTGGCAGCGATCAGCAGCGTGAACAACATGGCGGTTGTGCGGGCCGACTCGACCAGCACTTCGCTCAGGGTCTGCCAGCTCAGTGCGCGGCGCGCCAGGGCAAACAGGAAAGCGCCGGAGGCGCCGATGCCAGCGCCTTCGGTGGCCGTGAACACCCCCCCATAAATGCCACCCAATACCACGATCACCAGCAGCAGGACCCCCCAGATGTCGCGTAATGCAGCCCAGCGCTGCGGCCAGGTTGACCGCTCGCCCGCGGGTGCGTGTTCCGGGTCGAGCGACGTGACGACCACGACCGCCACCATCAGCAGCGCGGCTGTCAGCAGCCCGGGTATCACACCCGCCGCAAACAACTTGCCGATATTGGTCTCGGTGACGATGCCGTAAATCACCATGATGGTCGACGGTGGAATCATGATCCCCAGCGTACCGCCGGCGGCGATCACACCGGTGGACAACGAATCGCTGTAGCCCAGTTTTTTCATTGACGGATACGCGACCTTGCTCATGGTTGCAGCGGTGGCAATGGACGAGCCGCAAATGGCACCAAAGCCCGCGCACGCGACGATGGTGGCGTGCGCCAGGCCGCCGCGCAAGTGGCCGATGAATACATACGCGGCCCGGAACAACTCGTGCGCCAGACCTGCCTTGGCGACAAAATTGCCCATCAGGATGAACAGCGGGATGACCGACAGTGTGTAGGCAAATCCGGTCTCATGCACGACCTGCGCCGTGCTGGCCAGAGCTGCGTGCCAGCCACGTGTCATGCCCATGCCTGCGATTCCCACCACGCCCATCGAGAATGCCAACGGTACCCGCAACAGCGCCAGTGCAAAGATCGCGACAAAGCCGATCAGGGCTTCGGTCATACGGTGCCGCCCTCGGTCTGGCCAGGTTCAAGGGCCTTGCCCGACCACAGCAGCCCGGCGTGAACCAGGCCCGTCAGACCACACAAGACAGCCATGCCGTAGATGAAAGGGGCCTTGGAAAGTTTGAGTTGGGCGGTGGTTTCCCCGCTTTGGGCAAACTCGCCTGCGGTCTGCCACATCAACGCGGCCAGACCCAGCAGCAGGGCCGCACTCAGCAGGTGCACCAACGCCATCTGCCACTTGCGCACGGAGGGTGCCAGGGCGGCGTCCATCGAGTCGAACACCACATGCTCCCCACGCATGGAGACCAGCGGCAAGGCCGCGAAGATGACGACGACCATCAGCAACTCGGTGAGTTCCAGTGAGCCGGTGATGGACGTCGACAGCAGTTTTCTTCCCGCGACGTCGAAAAACGTCAATGCCATGATGGCAAAAAGAGCCACGGCGGCCAGGGTACCGCAGACCCGGTCGAAAAATTGGTTCACGGTGGCGCCGCGCGTCGGTGCGCCAAGCTACTTTTCCTGCCGGGCGATTTCGGCGCGGAATTCGGCCAAGACTTTGGCTGCGTCCTTCAGGCCCTTGGCTTGTGCTTCGCTGATCCATTTGGCTTCCAGGCCCGATGT
>JAYVRP010000978.1:0-3392 GCA_043776215.1 Rhodoferax sp.
GCCAGCATGGCGCGGGCCGTGGCGAGTGCCTCGTCGGCGGTATCGAAGCGTGCCAGCAGCGAATCGCCTTCGCGCTTGAGGCAGGTACCGCCATGGCGCGCGATCAGCGGCAGGAACAGTGACTCGGATTCCTGGATCAGCTGCAGAAAGTGCAGGATGCCGAACGCCTCCACCAGGCGAGAAAACCCCACCAGGTCGGTGAACATCACAGCCTGCACGGTGCCGAAGCGGGCGTGGATGGCGGCATCGATCACATCATGGTCGGCACCCGCCGCACGGCGCATCACCAGAAGTTTTGCCAGTTCATCGGATTCCGCCACGCCAATTGCCTCCGCGCCCATTCTGCCAGCGCCGGCGGTAGTGTTGTGGCTGGGTCGTGGGTGTGCCGCGCCGCGCCCAGGGTCGTGCGTGGAGTCTATTGGCAAACCCCCAAGGGTTCAGTGGCCGCGGGCCCACCCCGCACGACGGGGATGTCTTCGAGTTGATCGAGGGGAACCGCGGGTTTGGGCGCGCCGTATTTGACTTCGCGATTGACCGGGATGTCGGCAAAGGGGAGGTCAACCACCAAGATCGTACCCATCCACCGGTCGAATCCGCGCCACGTCACTTCGGGCCGCCACAGCGCCGATGCGTAGGTGATCCACCAGCGTGCCTTGGTGCCGCCCAGGTACGCGTGCGACACCAGAATCAAATCACTCGGCCTGCGCGTGATGACGCGGTCCACGACCGACGCGAAATCATCTTCGGTGGAGCCGGAGGATTGTCAAGATGCCGTTGCGGCCGGCTGCCCGGCGCCGCAGTGCTAAGCTCCCATTGATCGTCGGCCGCTGTCCGTTGGTGCGACCGGCACGTACCCCCCATTTGAGAGACACCATGCCCGGATCCATCCTTACCCCCGAACAACGCACCGCTTACGAGCGCGATGGTTACGTCATGGTCAGGAGCCTGTTCGACGCCGAGGAGATCGGCATCCTGCGCACAGCGATCGAGGGCGACGACGCCATGCGCAGCCGCCTTTACGACCGCAAGGACGCCTCGGGCAAGGCCACGCGCATGGCCACCTGGAACCATCCGGGCGACAGCGTCTACGGCTTGGCTGCACGCTCGCACCGCGTGGTCGATACCATGGAGGACCTGCTCGGCGGCGAGGTCTACCACTACCACTCCAAGCTGACTGCGAAAGAGCCGTTCGAAGGTGGCGCCTGGGAGTGGCATCAGGATTATGGGTACTGGTACCACAACGGCTGCGTATTCCCGTTCATGGCCAGCGTGATGGTGGCGCTCGATCCGAGCACGCGCGAGAACGGCTGCCTGCAGGTGGTCAAGGGTTCGCACCACTGCGGGCGCATCGAGCACGGCGTGTTGCCCGGCGAGCAGGTGGGCGCCGACCCGCGGCGGGTCGAGGAAATCCTCCAGCGCATGCCCATTGAATATGCCGAGATGGCGCCCGGTGATGGCCTGTTCTTCCACAGCAACGTGTTGCACCGTTCGGACCAGAACCGATCCCCGAATCGGCGCTGGACCGTTTTGCACTGCTACAACGCGGCGCGCAACAACCCGTATCTGGAGCACCACCACCCGTTCTACACGCCGCTGGACAAAGTGGATGACGGTGCCATCAAACGCGCTGGCGTGACCTTTGCGCACAGCGTCGACGAGTTTCGCGAACGTTCGGTCAACCCGCCGGAACTCAAGCGGCGCACCGGCTGAGGGCCATTGGCTTCGGTTCAACTGCCCACTACAAGGTTCACCATGCAAGCACCGTCGCACCACCCGATCAACCACGCTCGCTTCGATCTGGGCGACGAATCGTTTCGTGCGTCATGCCGGCGCACACTGGCCGACACCGGGGTGCTGGTGCTGCCGGAATTCCTGACTCCCGACGCTGTGGCCGCAGTCCGTAAGGAGGGCGAAAACAACATGCACCGCGCCTTCTACACAGCCAGCACGCACAACATCTACCTCAAGCCGTCCGACCCGGATTTCCCCGCCGACCATCCGCGCAACCGCGAAGTGTGTTCGTCCAAAGGCTGCATCACCACCGACCAGATCCCAGCCAACTCGGCATTACACACGTTGTACAACGCGCCGGAATTTCGCGATTTCGTCTGCGCCGTGCTGGGTGAAGCCGAGCTGCATCCCTATGCCGATGCCTTGTCGTCGGTCAACCTGCATTTCGCCAGCGCGGGCCAGGAACTGGGCTGGCATTTCGACAACTCGTCCTTCGCCATCACCCTGATGGTCCAGCGCCCCGAGGCCGGCGGCATCTTCGAGTACGTCAAGGATGTCCGTGATGCCGACCGCGGCGAGTTCAACTATGCACTGGCCGGGAAAGTGCTCGAGGCCGAAGTTCCGACCCGCACGCTGGCAATGGACCCCGGCACGCTGGTGTTGTTCCGCGGGCGCAACTCCATGCACCGCGTGACGCCGGTACGTGGCCCGCACACTCGCATGCTGGCGGTGCTTGCCTACAACACCCAACCCGGCGTATCGCTGTCGGAGTCGGCACGCATGACGTTTTATGGCCGCTTGTGAGTCGGCACTGGGCATGCTCGCCAGACTGGGACAGGCCATCGAGACTTTGCGGTAGAAAGACCGTTCGGAGCCCCCTGCAGGCGCTCCACAGTCAGCATGGCTGAGGCCGGTCGGCTGCGGTTGCGCGCGCAAAGTTGCAGTCACCAAGACGCGTGTTTCTTCGGCGCGATGTGCCGCAGTGGGCCGGTTGCTGCGTGCACACCAGGTTGGACCAAACTATTGGTATACTTTTCTATGCGTCTTACTTAATATTTTGCTTACTTCGTATTTGTAAGGAATACTCATGAGTGCCTTGATTCTCGAAGCCACCGTTTCCAGCAAGGGCCAGGTGACCCTGCCCGCTGCCATGCGCGCCGAGCTGGGCATCACCACGGGAACACGTTTGCAGTTTGAATTGCGCGGCCGAGAGTTGATCGTGCGGCCGGAACTGCCGATGAGTGCCTACCGAGGAATGCTGTCGGGCCTCAATTTGCGTGACGAAGACTTGGAGATTCCCAAGGAGCCGGACCGGGAGTTCGTGTGAATCTGGTGGACACATCGGGCTGGATTGAATATTTGAGAGGCACAGCACGTGCTGACCTGTTCGCACCCGCCATCGAAGACCGCAGCAAGCTTCTGGTCCCCGTCATCGCCCTCTATGAAGTCCACAAGATCCTGACCCGCCACATCCCAGCCGAACTGGTGCAGGCCAGCTTGATCGTGATGCGCTTGGGCCGGGTGTTGGACTTGACCGACGAGCGCGTGATCGCTGCGTCCCTGGCCGCCAGCAGCCAGGGCCTGGCAATGGCCGATGCTGCGATGTACAGCATGGCCCAGGAGTTCAAGGCCCGGTTCTGGACGCAGGATGTGGACTACCA
>JAYVRP010000979.1:0-3391 GCA_043776215.1 Rhodoferax sp.
GCTGTTTGAGCGGTGTGAGCGCAGCGAACGTAGCGAGTTCTGCGGCGCGACCTCAGGACGAGCATCGCAGTGGAGTCGGAGCGAAGCGCAGACCGCCACGGCATGAGCCCCCGCCGGGCACCGCCTGCCGCGCCGCGCCGCAACCACACCGGCGCGGACGCTCACGAATCGACGCAAGCGTTGTGGACTGATTTCACCGTCACGCTGGACAATGGTCAATCTTCTGAACCATGCCAACCTTGGCCTCGCGCTGATCGGGCGCTGCGGTCACCCTGACCGGTGCGAAGTGAACCCGTGAACCAACCCGCCAAACCGAAGCCAGGCCCCGATCGAGCGGCGGCCCTGGCCCAGTACCGCCGCCGGGCCGGCGTCTACGACCTTGAACTGGCGCTGTTCGAACCGATCCGGCGCAAGGCGATCGCCCGGCTCGCGCTGCAGCGCGGCGACGTCGTGCTGGACGTGGGATGCGGCACGGGCCTGAGCCTGGCGCTGCTGCGCCAGGGCGTCGGCGCGAAAGGCGCGATCATCGGCATCGAACAAAGCCCGGAGATGATCGCGAAAGCCCGCGAACGGGTGGCACACAACCGCTGGAAGAACGTGACGCTGTTGTGCGCTCCGGTCGAGTCGGCACAAATACCGCGTCGGGCCGATGCGGCGCTGTTCCATTTCACGCACGACATCCTGCGCCGGCCCGAGGCGGTTGCGAATGTCATCAGGCACCTGAAGCCGGGTGCGCGCGTCGTCGCCTCCGGGCTGAAGTGGGCCAGCGCCTGGGCCGCGCCCGCCAACCTGCTGGTGTTGCCTGCGGCGCTGCGCTCCGTCAGCTCGCTCGAGGGCCTGCACAAGCCCTGGAGCCGGCTCGCCGAGTTCACGTTGCCGCTCGACGTGCAGACCCTGCTGCTCGGCGCCGTCTACATCGCCAGTGGGCATCTGCCGGCGCCGCCGGGCGCGGCGAGTCTTTAAACTGGCGCAATGCGCAAGGCGAAGAGACCAAAGCTCCACCCCGCTGCTCAGCCCACCCTGATCGGAACCCACCCATGCGCCAGCTGAGCGGACACGACGCAAGCTTTCTCTATTCGGACACGCTGCACGCCAACTCGAACGTCACGTTGATCCAGATCTACGACCAGAGCACCGCGCCGGGCGGCAAGGTGCGCTTCAAGAGCATTCTTTCCCACATCGAAAGTCGCCTGCACCGCTCGCCCATTTTCCGCAGCAAGCTGCAGCGCGTGCCGCTCGAACTGGACTATCCGTACTGGATCGAGGACGAACACTTCGACCTCGAATACCACGTTCGCCACATCGCGCTGCCCAAACCCGGCGACTGGCGCCAGTTCTGCATCCAGGCCTCGCGTATCCATGCCCGGCCGCTCGCCTTGAACCGGCCGCTGTGGGAGATCTACGTCATCGAGGGTCTGGACAGTTTCCTGGACCTTCCTGCGGGCAGTTTCGCATTGCTCACGAAAGTGCACCATGCGGCCGTCGACCTCGGTCAAGGCAGCGAAATCACGACGCTGCTGCACGACATCTCCGCCACACCCACGCCGCCGACCCCCCCCGCACCGTGGTTCGCCCACGAGCCTCCGGGCACCGTCACGATGCTCTGCCGTGGTGTTGTGAACTCGGTCACGTCGTCGCTCAAACTCGCCGGGCCGCTCAGCCGTGCCGTGCGTCGCGTGGCGCCAGCCGCCCTGACCCTGGCCAGCGACATCTTGCTGCGGCCCGAACTGCTGCTGGTGACACGTTTCAACTCGGTCGTTTCACCCTACCGCGTGTTCGAGACGCGGCGCTTCCTGCTGGATGAATTCAAGACCATCCGTGGGCTCGTTCCCGGCGCCACCGTCAACGACGCGGTGCTCGCCGTATGCGGCGGGGCCTTGCGGCGTTACCTGGATGCGCAGGGTGAGCTGCCCGAACCCAGTCTGACGGCCATCGCCCCGATCTCGATCCGGGGCGCCGATGCGCCGCCGGGTGGCAAAGCGGATGTCTCCTGGCTGCATGTACCGCTGGGCACCGACATGGCCGACCCGGTACAGCGGCTGCGCGCGATCCATGCCCACACCCGGTCGTCCGACACTATTTCGCGCGCCATCGGGGCGCGCGAGTTGACCGATGTCGCCCGTCGCGCGCCGGCCGCCACACTGGCACTGACCAGCAAGATGCTGGCGCGGGTGGCGCAGGGGATCGGGCGGCGCGCTCCGATGGCCAACTGCACTGTCACCAATGTGCCGGGACCGGCCACACCGCTGTACCTCTGTGGCGCCCGTATGACGTATTTCTCGGCCATCATGCCGATCACCGATGGCATGGGCCTGGTGTTTGCGGTGACCAGTTACGATGGCCGGATCGTGATCTCGCCCACGTCGTGCCGCGAGCTGGTGCCCGACCCCGAAGTGTTGGCCCAGTGCGTACGCGACAGCTTCCAGGAGTTGCTGGCCGCCGCCACGAAACTGCGGCGGAGCAAGGCACGAGCATCGGCCAAAGCGCCTCTCAGGCCGCGGCAGTCTCGCCGACCATCATCCGGTAAAGGCGCCCCGCAAGCCCGTCCAGCTTGAACGGGTGCCACCGGCCTTCGGGTTGTGCCAGGCGATCAGCGACGATCCACAACACCATGGCATTGAAACCGAGCCCGGTATGGCTGCCGAAGACCCGGATGTTCTCGTGCATGGAGGGTTCTCCCTCGATCGTGGCTTCCTGAGGCGGCACCACGCCATCCCCGAGTGAGTAGAGGCAACTCACCGGGATACGCGGCACCCCGCCTTCGCGCATCTTGCGGGCCGCCGGCAGCATCGCGTGCGCGTTGGGCCCCATCGGATGGGCCACCACCCGGTACAGTGCCTTGACAAAGTTCGGTGACTTGCTGCCCACAGTGGCGTCAATGCTGACCGGGCTGCCCAGGGTGATGACCGAGCGCACACATTCGGTCGCCGCATGCGCGCTGTACATCGCGAACACTCCCCCCAGGCTCCAACCCACGAGACTCACCTTGCGGCCGCTGTGGTGGTGCATGTGGCGGATCTTCTGCTCCAGCGCCTGCACGTGGCGACGCTGGAAACCCACGTTGCGCCCGAAGCCCCAGGTCTGCACCTCGTACCCGCGGAAGTTCAGGAACTGCTTGAGCGCAAACAGCGACACCTCATCGGCCATGAACCCTGGCAGCAACAGGACCGGGTGGCCGTCGCCCGGCGGCGCCGTCATCAGGAGCGGCAGGGTACAGGGCAACAGGCCCATCTCGATCAGCGCCCGCCACTCGGTGAACGAGTGCAACAGGGTCGGCGGGCCTTGGTGGGTTTGTCGGGTGGTCATGTGTGTGTCTCGCTCGGTCGATGGATCGGTGGCATCCGGCAATGCTTGCCCAAATGCAGCGTTTGTGGCATTTTCACCCTTGGCG
>JAYVRP010000980.1:0-3385 GCA_043776215.1 Rhodoferax sp.
GTCGGAGCGGCATCAGAAGGCATTCGTGGGCAAGTTGCTCGAACTGGTACGCGACGAACGCCCGCTGGGGAAAATCGCTCAAGCCAAGCTGACCACGCGGGACCTCAGCATTCAACGTGACGAAACGGCGGGAGACGCGCCCAACTGGCTGGACCTGCAGGTGCAAGGGAACCGGTTGTTGCGCGACCTGCACGCCGACAACTTCCCGGACGCGCTGGAGCGGCTGCAATCCCAGCTGGACCAGATGTCGCATCGCAATCCTGATGGTGCGCTGTTTGCGTTGATCCATCTCGCGGCCAGCGAAATCGATCTCTACAGTGCCACCCACGCCATGCTGGTCAGCCTTGTCTGCGGCCTGGCGGCCAGGGAAGTGCTGCAGTGGTCGGAGCGCATGGAGAACACCGTCTGCAAGGCGGCGCTCACCATGAACATCGGTATGACGGGCCTGCAAGACCAACTCGCAGCGCAGCGGGAGAGCCCGACCGCCGAGCAGCGCCAGCAAATTGATCAACATGCCCAGCGCTCCGTGGACCTGCTCAAGAAGATGGGGCTGCATGATGCCGACTGGCTCGAAGCAGTGCGTGACCACCACCGTGCAAACCCCGGGAGTCTTGCATCGCGCTCTCCGGCGCAGCGCATGGCACGCCTCATACAACGAGCGGACGTATTTGCTGCGCGCCTGTCCCCGAGAACCTCACGCCGACCCGATCCTGCTGCAGCGGCCATGCAGGCTTGTTATTTCGACGAAAACCGCCAGATCGATGAAACGGGAGCGGCGCTGATCAAGGCCGTTGGCGTCTATTCGCCGGGTTCGCTGGTGCGGCTCGTCAACAACGAGACCGGCATCGTCGTGCGCCGGGGAGCCAACACCACCGCACCCCGCGTCGCCGTGCTGGTGAACCGTGAAGGGTTCGCAACCGGCAACCACATGGTGCGTGACACCAGTCAGCGTGAATTTCGCATTGTTGCCGGCGTCGCGCAACAGGAATGCAAGGTCAAAATCAACCTGGGTCGGTTGCTGTCGCTGACAGCAGGTCCGGCGTCAAACAGACCTTGGTAGGGCGGCGTCTGCCAGGGAGGCCGCCAACTCGCGCGCCAACTCCTTGCGGTATTTGTTGAGTTCCTGCACGGTACCAAAACTGCGTTCCAGCAGCAGGCTCAGGTTGTGCAGGATGCGGTCCACCACCCGTGTCTCCCAGACCGCATCGAACTTGATCTGCTGGTCCAGCCAGTGCTCCAGCCATTGCGGATCAGGCATGCGACTCTGAATCGTATCGCGCGGGAACAATGCCTTGTTGACATGCAGGTTGGTTGGATGCAGGGCCTGCGCCGTGCGCCGTGCGCTGGCCATCAGAACGCCGACTTTGGCAAACGCGGTCTTGGCCTCGACGCCAAACTTGCCAATCGCTTGTTTCATGTATTTCAGATAGGCCCCGCCATGGCGGGCCTCGTCCTGGCTCAATCGGGTGTAGATAATCCTGATCACCGGTTCGGTGTGCCATTGGCTGGCACGCCGGTACCAGTGGTTGAGTCGGATTTCGCCACAAAAGTGAAGCATGAGCGTTTCGAGTGCTGGCGCAGGGTCGAATTCGAACCGTACGTTGTGTAATTCGGCCTCTGTCGGTTGCAACTCCGGACGGAAGCGACGCAAATACTCCATCAACACCAGAGAATGTTTCTGCTCTTCGAAGAACCAGATCGACATGAATGCCGAAAAGTCACTGTCGTGCCGGTTGTCACGCAGGAACATTTCTGTGGCCGGCAAGGCCGCCCACTCGGTAATCGCATTCAATTTGATTGTTTGCGCCTGTTCGTCGGAGAGTTTCAAACCATTGAATGACTCCCATGGAATGTCCCGGCCCATGTCCCAGCGGACAGACTCCAGTTGCTTGAATAGTTCCGGATACAGCATTATCACGCGCCCTTGTAGACAAAACTGCCACCACGCCAGCGACTTCGGAATTCTAGTGTGCCCGATACAAGCACGGTGAAGCGAAACCATGCAAAGCCCTAGGGTCATGCACGTGGGTATTGCTTTTTTGAACCGTTTAGTCACATAATTACCGATTAGTATATGACACTCATGCGCAGTCCAAACTCGACACTTCCAAGAGATACACGCCTAGCGGCACGCAGACCTGCGTCTACGGCTTCGGGGACCGGTGCCTGCTTACAGGGTCGCACTCCATGAAGGTGGCCATCGTTGGTTCGGGTATCGCGGGTTTGTCTGCGGCACATGCGCTGGGCCCCTCTGCGCAAGTGACATTGTTTGAACGTGGTGACTATTTCGGCGGACATACCCACACGGTGGACGTCAGCCTACCCACCGCGAAGGGCACCGTCCGCCACGGCGTCGACACCGGGTTTCTGGTCTTCAATGAGCGCACCTACCCGACTCTGATACAGCTTCTTGCGGACCTTGAGGTTGAAACCTCCAAGTCCGAGATGTCGTTCTCTGTCCAGGCCAGGCAATCGGAGGTTGGCCGGTGCCTGGAGTGGAGCGGATCAAGCCTGAACACCGTATTTGCACAGCGGCGTAACCTCGTCAACCCGCAATTCCTGGGCATGCTGCGCGACCTGCTGCGTTTCAACGCGCTGACGACCCGTATTGCCGAGTCGCAACTGGAAGCATCATTGCGGCAACCCCTGGGAGAGTTCCTGCGTGAGCACCGCTTCGGCGACGCGTTTTGCCACTGGTATTTCCTGCCCATGATGGGCTGCATCTGGAGTTGCCCGACCGCGCAGATGTTGCAGTTCCCCGTGTCCACGATGATTCGCTTCTGTCACAACCACGGTTTGCTCCAAGTAACCCGGCGGCCGCAATGGCGGACCGTCAAGGGCGGCGCGAAGCATTACGTGGACAAGATCGTGGCGCGCGTGAGCGACAAGCGCTTGCGCACGCCGGTACGTTCCATCCGGCGTCCGGGAGCCGATTCGGCAGGGGGCGTTCTGGTGACGACAGACGCAGGCACTGAGCAGTTCGACAAGGTGATCGTGGCCACCCACTCCGACCAGGCGCTGTCGATTCTTGGTGATCCAACCCCTGCTGAACGTGACGCGCTGGGATCCATTCGATACCACCAAAACCGCGCTGTCCTGCATACAGATGCGTCCATGCTGCCAGCGCGCCGGGCCGCATGGGCTGCATGGAACTACGAAAGCTCGCATGCCAAGGTGGAGGGGGCCCGTGCCGGAAACCAGGTCTGCCTGCACTACCTGATCAACCTGTTGCAGCCGGTTCCATGGCCAACACCAGTGGTGGTGTCACTCAATCCGTTGCGCGAAATACGCAAGGACGCGGTATTGGGCGAGTTCGACTATGCGCATCCGGTCTTCGACGCGGCGGCGATCAGGGCACAAGGCGATGTGGCGCGCCTCCAGGGGC
>JAYVRP010000981.1:0-3382 GCA_043776215.1 Rhodoferax sp.
ACGGCGCCGTGAGCCGATATGGCCACGTCGAGCTCTGCAAACGTGGCCCAGACCAGCGCGACGACGACAAACAGCATCGTCACGCCGACCATCGCAATCACGGTCAAGTGTGGCCCGCGGTCGGGGTCATGGGGCGGCGCGGCGAGTGCACGCATGTCAGCGCCGCTCATGGGAGCCCCTTCGCCCTGCGGGTTGCCGTGCTAAGCACCTTCGGGCGGCCGGGCAGTGCTCTCATACTGCGGCCCTCACCGGAACACCCACGGCCACTGCGGTTCCGGGCAACCCCACTGCCGCACTCTCCTCCTGGTTGCGCTGGGACAAGGCGCGCAGCACATCGTCCCGCGGACCATCGGCCAGAATGCGGCCTCGGTCCATCACGATCAGCCGATCCACCAGGGCCAGCATGGCCATGCGGTGGGTCACCAGCACAATGGTGGTGCCTGTCAGAGCGCGCAAGCGCGTGATGAGTTTCTGCTCCGTGGCTGGGTCGACCATGCTGCTGGGTTCGTCGAGCAGCAACAACTTCGGGCTGGTGAGCAGGGCCCGCGTGATGGCCACAATCTGCTTCTGGCCGCCAGACAGGCGGTCGCCACGCTCCCCCACCTGGGTGCTGACACCACCCGGAAGCTGAACCACGATTTCGTCCAGGCACGCGTTGCGCATGGCTTCCAGCAAGGCCGCGTCGTCGGGTTGTACACGCCCGAGCTCGATGTTCTCGCGCAAGGTGCCGTGGAACAGGGTCACATCCTGCGGCACGTACCCGATCTGGCGTCGCAGCGACAAGGGATCGAGCTGGGTGGTCACCAGATCGTCCACCAGCACGCTACCCGTTACGGGGGAATACTGGTTCAGGATCAGCTTGAGCAGGCTGCTCTTGCCCGACCCCAGCTTGCCGATGATGCCGACCCGCTCGCCAGGCCGAATCTTGATATTCATGCGCTCGATCAAGGGAGGCATTTTTGGATAGGCAAAACTCACATCGCGAAATTCGAGCGCTCCAGTCAAGGGGGGCGCCTGCAGGCTGCCGGGCACGTCGTCTGTGGCAGCCTCCATGATCTTGTTCAGCGCCCGGTAGCTGAGCTTGGTTTGCTCCCAGCGCACGATAAGGCTGGCAATCTGGCTCACGGGCGCCAGGGCACGGCCGGTCAGGAGGCTCACCGCGATGATCTGGCCCAGCGTCATCGCCTGCTCATTCACGAGGATGGCACCGACCGCCACCACCGCCACACCGGCCAGCGCCAAAACGGCCGAATTGGCATAGTTCACACGCGAGGTGATCTCACGCGTCTCCAGATTGTTGTGGGCAATGGCCTGGGTCAACCCTTCCCATTTGCGACGGCTCCAGGCCTCCGCGCCAAGCGTCTTGACCGTGTCGAGCCCGTTCATGGTCTCGAACAGGTGCGCCGTGCGCTGGGAGCTCTCCTGCATGGCGTCATTGACCTTGCGCGCCAATGGGCCACGCGCGATCCAGGCGATACCGAGCAGCAGTGGAATTGCCACCAGCGGCACCGCGACAAGCCAGCCGCCAACCAGACCGATCACGAGCAGGTACAGGAACATGAACGGCAGGTCGCCCAGCACGGTCAAGGTGCTGGTCGCAAAGAATTCGCGAACCGATTCGAAATCGCGCACGGTGTTGGCCAGCACACCGCCCGACGCTGGCCGGTCAGACGCCCGCATGCGCAGACACTGGGCAAACACCTTGGCCGAGAGCGCCACGTCGATCCGTCGCGCGGCGGCTTCGAGCAGATGGCTGCGCAACAGGCGCATGGCCATCTCGAAACCAACGATCAGCATGGCTGCGGTCGTCAGCACCCCCAGGCTGCTCATCGCGTTGTTGGGGATGACACGGTCGTACACCGCCATGCTGTAAAAAGGAACCAGTGTGCCAAAGACGTTCAATGCCAGGGTGCCCAGCAAGGCCCAGCCGAACATCCAGCGATTGCGATTGAACGTATCCCAGAACCAGCGCCCAGCCTGTGGCAAGGTGTAGAGCAGGCTGCGCTGGTCGAAATGCAGCGTAGGACGCACCGCCAGCCAAAGTGCCTCGGAAACCTCCTGCTCCAGCGCCGCCGGGTCGAGCCAGCTGCTGCCCTGGATGCCGGGCAGATGGCATTCGATTTTTCCGTCACGCATGGAAAGCGCGACGGCCGACCTGCCCCCCTCACCAATCAGCAATGCCGGCAGCTCAGTTGGGCGGCGCGGACGGCCTGCGGGCAATGCAGTGCAGACCAGGCCGGCGTATTGAAGCAAACCCTGAACAGCCTCCGGCGTCAGGGACGCGTGGTCCAGCGGCCCATGGGCCACCAGGCTGTCGCGCAAACGCTCCACCTGCACGGGGGTGCCCAGAAATCGCGCAACAAAAACAACGCTGTCGTGAAGGGGCAGTGAAAGGGGGTCAGTCATCGACAAGGGTGGGATTTCCTGTGGTATCGAATGTAATCGATCACGCGGGCGCTCTTTCATGGCTTGCCCTGTGGCAAGTGGGCAGCACCAGAAACGGCACGGGCCGGAGTTGAAGCTCCGGCCCGCGGCGAATTACGTTGTCAGCCCAAAATCAGGCTGCCATCAGTTGGTGGCCCTCATCACGGGTCAGGGACGCGATGCGGCGCAACACCTCGACGGCGTCGCCGCAGTCCGAACTGTCATGTGCAGTGATCGCCGCCACTTGCGCAACCGGGCCTGCGCCCAGAACGGCGTCCAGCGAGCGGGAGTCGCCCAGCAATTCAGCCAGGGTCGGCAAGGCCACACCGGCAGCTGCCGCATCATTCGCCGAGACGTTGAAGTAGACGTCCGTCATGTCCACGGCACTGCCATCCGCCAGCGTCGCAGCACTGCGCTCCAGGTGCAGGTTGCCCTGTCCATCCAGGAACGGCAGCTCGGTGTAGGCGACCGTCAGGCTCGCCACACCCGCCTGACCGAGGCTCACCAGTTCACCCGCATCTGTGGAATGGTTACCGTTGGCGTCACGCCAGATCATCAGCTGACCGAATTGCGCGTCCAGGTTGTTCACCAAACCGTCACCGTTGCTGTCGAAGCCGGCGAGGTTGGCGAAGCCTGCGCCCTTGGCAGTGCCACCAAAGAGCTCATGGATGCTGTCGATCTTGCCGTTGCCGTTTTTGTCCACGGCCAGGAAGCCATCGCTGCCCGAAATCCAGCCCGACATGATGGCGGACCCGTTGCCGAGCAGATCGAAAGTACCACCCGAGTCGGCACGGCTGATGGTGTGGATGCCATTGCCGTCCAGGTCAATCACGATCGGGGTGATGCCGGCGTCGCGGGTCAGGTCGTTCTGGGCCGACACCAGGGTGAACGCGCTGGTCTTGCTGACGTTGGTGGTCAATACCGCATCGCCTGCCACATCCGAATCGATTGCATCGTT
>JAYVRP010000982.1:0-3378 GCA_043776215.1 Rhodoferax sp.
AGCGCCATTTCCGGTACCGGCACGCATGGGGAAGGTGACCTATACCGACATCTGGCTCTGGGACAAGAGCGGAAAATTCCAGTTGGACACCCTCACTGAAGGACAGCTTTGACATCTGGCCCCGGCCTCACGAACCCCGGTAGGTGGAGTAACTCCACGGGCTCACGAGCAGCGGCACGTGGTAGTGCTGGTCAGGCTGCGCAATGCCGAAGTCCAGCGTGACCTTGCCCAGAAACTGGGGTTCGGGCAGGCGGACCCCCTTGGCGCGAAAGTAGCCCGCCACATCAAACACCAGCCGGTACGTGCCTTTTTTGAGAGCTCCGTCGACGTACAGCGGTCCATGTGCCGGGCGGCCATCAGGGTTCAGCACAAATTCGCGCACCAGCGTGGCAGTGTCAGCCTCGGTCGTGTACAACGCGACGGCCATGCCGGCGGCAGGGCATCCGTGCATGGTGTCTAGGACATGTGTGCTCAATCCCATGAAACGCTCCTCGCGAGTTTTCGATAAACAAAAGTGTATACACTTTTTGACTTTGACGCTAACATGAACGCATGGAATCGTCTTCCACCAGCCAGATCGTCGCCGCCCTGACGCGGGCCATCGTCGAGCACCGGCTGCACCCGGGCAGCAAACTCGCCGAGCAAAAACTCGCCGACCATTTCGGCGTCTCGCGCACGCTGGTACGCCAGGCGCTGCTGCAGCTGTCGCAGCACCAGCTCGTGACCCTGGAGCCGGCGCGGGGCGCGTTCGTGGCGGCGCCGTCTGTCGGCGAGGCGCGCCAGGTGTTTGCGGTGCGTCGCATGCTCGAAACAGAAATGACCCGCGCTTTCGTGCGCCAGGTCACGCCGGCCAGAATTCGCGCGCTGCGCGAACACATCGCCCGGGAAAAGCGCGCCATCGAGCTGGAAGATGTGCCCGGGCGCACCGAGTTGCTGGGTGACTTCCATGTGCGCCTGGCCGAACTCACGGGCAACGACGTGCTGGCCCAGATTCTGGGGCAACTCATCGCGCGCTGCGCACTCATCACCCTGATGTACCAGTCGCACCATGCCGCCGAACACTCCAACGACGAACACGTGGAGATCGTACGCGCGCTGGCAGAGCGCGACGAAGATCTCGCCGTGCGCCTGATGACCGAGCACCTGCTGCACGTCGAGGAAAACCTGGCTTTCGACCGCAAGGTGCCCAGCAACGATATTTCGACCGCCCTTTCCTGAGAAACCTTCATGCCCCGCCCCCACACCGCCATCTACGACACCACCCACGACTACCCGCGCGACCTGCTGGGTTACGGTCGCACACCGCCCCACGCAAACTGGCCGGGTGGCGCGCGCATCGCGCTGCAGTTCGTACTCAACTACGAAGAAGGCGGCGAAAACGCGGTGCTGCATGGCGACCCGGCCTCCGAGCAGTTTCTCTCCGAAATGTTCAACCCGGCGGCATTCCCGGCGCGCCACCTGAGCATGGAGAGCATCTACGAATACGGCTCACGGGCAGGCGTGTGGCGCATCCTGCGCGAATTCGAAGTGCGCAAGCTGCCGTTGACCGTGTTCGGCATCAGCATGGCGCTGCAGCGCCACCCGGAGCTCACCGCGGCATTCAAGGAACTGGGCCACGAGATCGCCTGCCACGGCTGGCGCTGGATCAGTTACCAGACACTGGACGAAGCCGTGGAGCGCGAACACATGCGTATCGGCATGGACATCCTCTCTCAGCTCACCGGGGAACGGCCGCTGGGCTGGTACACCGGGCGCGACAGCCCGAACACACACCGCCTGGTGGCGGACTACGGCGGCTTCGAATACGACAGCGACTACTACGGCGACGATCTGCCGTTCTGGATGCGGGTACGCAAGACCGACGGCAGCGTGGTGCCGCAGCTGATCGTGCCCTACACACTCGACACCAACGACATGCGGTTTTCGTCGGCGCAAGGGTTTGCGCAGGGTGATGACTTCTTCACCTACCTGAAGGACGCGTTCGATGTGCTGTACACGGAAGGCGACCCGCAGGGCGCCAACGCACCCAAGATGTTGAGTATCGGCATGCATTGCCGACTGCTCGGCCGGCCCGGGCGCATGCGCGCGCTGCAGCGGTTCCTCGACTACGCGCAGAGCCACTCGCAGGTGTGGATCTGCCGCCGGCTCGATATCGCGCGCCACTGGCGGCAGGTGCACCCTTTCCCAACCGGAAGCTGAACCCATGGCACTGACACTGGAACACCTCAACGCCGCACCGATGGACGAGGCGGCCCGCCTGCTTGCCGGGCTGCATGAACATTCGCCCTGGATCGCCGGGCAGGCGCTGCAGCAGCGGCCATTCAAGTCACTCGCGCACCTGCAGCATTGCATGGTGCAGGTACTCGCCTCTGCCCCCCGCGATGCCCAGGTGGCACTCATTCGCGCGCACCCGGAGCTTGCCGGCAAAGCAATGGTCAGCCAAACGCTCACCGCAGAGTCGACCCACGAACAACACAAGGCCGGCCTCACCGGATGCACGCCCGACGAACTGGCGCGCATCGCCCGGCTCAACGCGGCCTATGCGCAGCGCTTCGGATTTCCTTTCATCCTCGCGGTGCGCGGCCCGCGCGGGTCCGGCCTGTCCAGACGCGAGATCCTCGATACCTTCGAGCGTCGTCTGCACAACCATCCGCAGTTCGAACTGCAGGAGTGCCTGCGCAACATCCACCGGATTGTCGAACTCCGGCTGCATGACAAGTTCGGCGTCACCCCCGCTTTGGGCCATGAGGTCTGGGATTGGCACGAAGCGCTCGGCGCACACAGCGACCCGGGTTATGCCGAACACGGCCAGCTGACCGTGACCTACCTCACCGACGCCCACCGCGCCTGCGCGGCCCAGATCGCGACGCAGATGCGCCTGTGCGGCTTCGACGAGGTGAGCATCGACGCCGTGGGCAACGTGGTGGGCCGCTACCACGCACAGCAGCCCGGCGCACGCCGCTTGCTGACCGGCAGCCACTACGACACCGTGCGCAACGGCGGCAAATACGACGGGCGGCTGGGGATCTTCGTGCCCATGGCCTGCGTGCGCGAATTGCACCGCGCTGGCCGGCGCCTGCCCTTCGGCATCGAGGTGGTCGGTTTCGCCGAGGAAGAAGGCCAGCGCTACAAGGCCACATTCCTGGGCTCGGGTGCGCTCATCGGCCAATTCAGGAACGAATGGCTGGACCAGCAGGATGCCGACGGCATCACCATGCGCGCTGCCATGCTGCATGCCGGCCTGCGCGTCGAGGACATCTCCGCGCTGCAACGCCGCCCTGCCGACTACCTGGGTTTTGTGGAGGTGCACATCGAGCAGGGCCCCGTGCTCAACGAGATGGACCTGCCGCTGGGTGTCGTCACCTCGATCAACGGCAG
>JAYVRP010000983.1:0-3377 GCA_043776215.1 Rhodoferax sp.
TACGTGGCACCGGCGCCCATCGAGAACCGCATCAATGAGCATCCCATGGTGGAGCTGTCGATCGTGTCTGGCGTCGGTCAATCAGCGGCATTCTGCACGGTCGTGCTGGCCGAGCACCTGCGCTCCAGGGTGGGCGACGCCGCCCTGCGCGCACAAGTGGAAGCGGAGCTTGCGCAACTCCTGAAGGAGGTCAATGCGGCCCTTGCGGACTATGAGCGTTTGCAGATGGTAGTCATCGCCAGGGAGCCCTGGTCGATCGAGAACGGGTGCCTGACACCCACCATGAAGATCAAGCGCAGCCGGATCGAAGCCCTCATGAGCGGGCAACTCGACATCTGGTACCAAAGCCGCAAGGCGGTCGTGTGGGGCTGAGCGGGGCAGGCGGCCACCTAGAATCGCACAACAACTCGTCCGAACTTACCACCCATGTCCACCTCCACCGATGCTTCTTCCGACCCGGGCCTCGACCCGCTGGACCGCACCGCGATCGCCCGCCAGGCCATCGTTGACCAAGCCGGCGCCGTCTTCGGGTATGAACTGTTCGACCGGTCCCAGTCGGAGTTGTCACACAGCGCATCCAGCGACGCGCAGATGCTCTTCAACGTGTTGTCCCACGCCGACAACAGCGCGCTGATCGATAACCGCAAGATGTTTGTCAACTGCACCCACGCCAGCCTGGCGGGCGGCCACCTGGAACTGGTGCAACCCGACCGCATCGTGCTGGAGGTTCCACCGGTGGCCGAAGACGCGCCAGAAGAGATCGAAGACCGTGTTTCGGCACTGGTGGAAATGCGCAAGCGGGGCTTTCACATGGCCTTCAAGCAGGACGTGCTGGATGCGGCTTATGCCTCCTGGCTTCCGCTGGCGAGCTTCATCAAGATCGATATGGTGCAGGTGGATCCGTTGGCTCTCTCGCCCCTGGTTGCCCGCGCCCGCCGGATGTCGAGGGCCCAGCTGATAGCGGAGAAAGTGGAAACCGGCGAGCAGCACAAGATGCTGACCGACCTGGGAATCACGCTGTTCCAGGGTTTCTGGTTCGCCAAACCGGTGCTGGTCACCGGGCAGACCATCCGGCCATCGCAGGCCGTGATCATCCAGCTCATCAACCTGGTGCGCAAGCAGGCAACCACCGCGGAAATCGAGGAGGTGCTCAAGCGCGACGCCAGCCTGTCGTTCAACCTGCTGCGATTCATCAACTCCTCGGGTTTTGGCCTGTCCTGCGAGATCACGTCGTTCCGCCATGCCGTGATGATCCTGGGACTCAAGAAACTTTTTCGCTGGGCGGCCCTGCTGCTCACGACTTCGCGTACCGGTGGCCTGCCCCCTGTGGTCGGTACGACCGCGATTGTCCGCGGTCGCCTCATGGAGTTGCTGGCCGCAGAATTGCTCCCCCCCGAGGAATGCGACAACGCGTTCGTGGTCGGGGTGTTCTCGCTGCTCGACACCATGCTGGGCATGCCGATGGACAAGGCGCTGGAGGCGATTTCCCTGCCTGAATCAGTGGTGTCTGCCTTGCTGCTGGGCCGGGGCGTGCTGGCACCCTTCCTGGAGTTGACGGTGGCCTGTGAAACGGCCGACGACGAAACCTTCGCGCGCACTGCAGACGCGCTCTCGTTGTCCAACCGGCAGGTGAACTGGGCCCACCTACAGGCACTGAATTGGGCCGAGTCGCTGAACACCTGACAGGAATTCCTGAGCGCTACAGGGCCGAGCTCACCCGCGGGGATGGTGCCGCGCATGCAGCTGCTGAAGCCGCTCCCGCGCGACGTGGGTGTAAATGGTGGTGGTCGAAATGTCCGCGTGTCCCAGCAACATCTGCACCGCACGCAAGTCAGCACCGTGGTTGAGCAGGTGCGTGGCGAACGCATGGCGCAAGGTATGTGGCGACGGGGCCGTGGCGATGCCGGCTTGCCGGGCATATTTCTTGACGATGTTCCAGAACATGACGCGCGACATGCCGCTGCCGGCATTGACTCCGCTGGCTGTGATAAACAGGGCCACCGCCTGGCGCGGGCCCAGCAGTTCTGGCCGTACTTCGGCCAGATAACGGGTGAGCCAGTCACCCGCCTCCTCGCCGAAGGGCACCAGCCGCTCCTTGTTGCCCTTGCCGAAAACCCGAACCACGTGTTCTTGCAGGCTGATGTTGAGCAGGCGCAGGGTGACCAGCTCACTCACCCTCAAGCCGCTGGCGTACATCAGTTCGAGCATGGTGCGGTCGCGCGCCCCGAGCGGGGTGCCGGTGTCGGGCGCGGCCAGCAAGGCCTCGACCTCGGCCTCGGTCAAGGTCTTGGGCACCCGCAGCGCCTGGCGGGCTGGCTGCACCTTCAGTGTCGGGTCCACCTGGATGCGGTGCTCGCGCAGAGCCCATCGGAAATAACGCTTGAAGACTGTCAGGCGCCGGTTCGCCGATGTCGCTTTGGTGATGGCGTGGCGGGCCGAAAAATACCCCATCAACGCATGCTCGGGCATATGGTCCAGCGCCACCCCGGATTCAGCCAGCCAGCGCGCCAGCAAGCCGAGATCGCGCCGGTAGGCTTCCAGCGTGTTCTTCGACAGTCCGTCCTCCAGCCACAAGGCATCGATGAAGTCGTCGATGCCCGGGTTGGTGACCGCAGCCACGTCGTGCGGCATTTACTCCAGCTTGAGTTTCGCGGTCTCGACCACGCGGCGATAGACCGCGAGCTCTTCTTTCATCTGCTGCGCAAACTGCTCGGGTGTATTGCCCAGCACCACGGACCCGGTGTCTTCGATGCGCTTGCGCACAGCCGGGTCTTCCAGCGCCTTGCGCGTGGCCGCATTGACCTTGTCGACGACGTCTCTGGGCAAACCCTTGGGACCCACGATCCCGTAATAGGCCATGCGGTTCACCGGCTCCAGTCCCAATTCCTTGAACGTGGGCACGTCGGGCATGGAGGCCAGGCGCACTGGCGCCGCCACAGCCAGCGGCACCAGCCGGCCAGCTTTGATGTGCGGCAAAGCCGAGGGCACGTTGTCGAAAATTATCTCGACCTGCCCACCCACGGTGTCGCGCAGTGCCGGGCCGGCACCGGTGTACGGAATATGGGTCACAAACACACCTTGCAGGGTCTTCCACAACTCGGTCTGCAAATGCCCGATGCCCCCCGTGCCGGACGAAGAATAGGAATACTTGCCCGGCGACTTCTTGAGCACCGCGACAAAATCTTTGTAGTTCTTGGCTGGAAAACTGGGGTGCACCGCGATCACGTTGGGTGTGGCTGCGATGTTGATGATGGGCGTGAAATCAGTTTCGGCGTTGTACGGCATCTTGGGGTTGATGGCCGGATTCGCTGCCGTGGTGGACACGGTTGCCATGCCCAGAGAATATCCGTCCGGGGTCGCCTTGGCGGTTTCGTTGG